>NZ_JBMRGI010000002.1:0-275741 GCF_049384345.1 Stenotrophomonas sp. CASM110 | reverse complement strand
CGGCCCAGGGGCCGGCACTACCCTTCGGCATCAAGCCACGTAGACGGTCTTGATGTTCATGAACTCGTGGATGCCGTGGTCGGCCAGCTCCCGGCCGAAGCCGGACTGCTTGCTGCCACCGAACGGCAGCCGAGCGTCGCTCTTGACGATGGCGTTGACGAACGCGGCGCCGCATTCCATGCGCTGCGCGAAGGCTTCGCCGCGCACCGGGTCGCGCGTCCACACGCTGCCGCCCAGGCCGAAGCGGGTGTCGTTGGCCACGCGCAGCGCCTCGGCCTCATCCTTGACCCGGATCACCGCAGCCACCGGCCCGAACAGCTCCTCGTCGTAGGCAGGCATGCCTGGGCCGACCTGATCGAGCACGGTCGCCGGATAGCCCGCATGGGTGACGGCAATGGGCTCGCCGCCGACCAGAACGCGCGCGCCCTTGGCGACGCTGGCCTGCACCTGCTTGTGCAGTTCGTCGCGCAGATCGGCACGGGCCATCGGCGCCAGCGTGGTGCCACGCTCACTGGGATCGCCATACTGGCGCTGGCCCGCGGCTTCAACAAAGCGTCGGGTGAAGTCATCGGCCACCGCATCGACCACGATGAAGCGCTTGGCCGCAATGCAGGTCTGCCCGCTGTTGTCGAAACGCGACTTCACCGCCGCCGCCACGGCCTTGTCGAGGTCGGCATCGTCGAGTACCACGAAGGCATCGCTGCCACCCAGCTCCATCACCGACTTCTTCAGCTGGCTGCCTGCAGTGGACGCGATCGAGCGCCCTGCCCGTTCGCTGCCGGTCAGCGTCACCGCCTTCACCCGTGCGTCGCGCAGCACCTCGGCAGCCTGGTCGTTGTCGATGTGCAGCACGTCGAACACGCCCTCAGGCAGGCCTCCGTCACGACACACCGCCAGGATCAGGTCGGCGCACTGCGGCACGTTGCTGGCGTGCTTGAGCAGGGCCACGTTGCCAGCCATGAACGCCGGGGCCAGGAAACGGAACACCTGCCAGACCGGGAAATTCCATGGCATCACCGCGAACACGCAGCCGATCGGCTCGTAACGCACGTAGCTGCGCTGGGCTTCGGTATCGATCAGCTGCGGCTTGAGATAGTCGGCCGCGTGGTCGGCGTAGTACTCGCAGGCGGCAGCGCACTTGTCGACCTCGGCCAGCGCCTCGGCCTTGAGCTTGCCCATCTCATGGGTCATCGCCTGCTGCAGGTCGTCGCGACGCGTGCGCAGCTGCGCGGCGATCTGGCGAAGGACGGCACCGCGATCCTGCAGCGAGCGATCGGCCCAGCCGGGGAAGGCATCGGCGGCAGCCTGCAGGCGCTGCTCGATGTCAGCAGCGCCCATCAGTTCATGGCGGTAGGTCACCTGGCCGGTGGCCGGGTCGATGATCTCGACGGTCATGGGGGATCTCCATCTGGAAGACCCCCATTGTGCGCCGCTGTCCGTGAGCCGGGTGTTGCCGGCGCTGTCGACAGGCCGTGTACTCAGCCGTTGTCCTGCCGCGCCAGCTGCAGGTCGCGCTGGCGCCGCTTCTCGGCGCGGGCGTTGATGTACCAGCCGATCACCGCAGCGATCGACACCGCCGACACCAGCAGCGTGGCCAACGCGTTGATCTTCGGGCTGATGCCCATGCGCACCGAAGCGAACACCTTCATCGGCAGCGTGGTCGAGCCCGGCGTGGCCACGAAGCTGGCCACCACCACGTCATCCAGCGACAGGGTGAAGGCCAGCAGCCAACCCGCCACCAGCGCCGGCGCGATGATCGGCAGGGTGATGCGGGTGAACACGGTCAACCGGCTGGCGCCCAGGTCCATCGCCGCTTCTTCCAGCGACAGGTCCATTTCCTGCAGGCGCGAGGACACCACCACGGTGACGAAGCAGAGGGTGAAGGTCACGTGCGCGATCCAGATGGTGGCCAGGCCACGCGCCGGGAAGCCGGGAATCGCGCCCATCGATGCCAGCAGCGCCATCAGCGAGAAGCCCAGGATCACGTCCGGCATCACCAGCGGCGCGGTCACCAGCGCGCCGAACAGTGGCTTGCCACGGAATCGCTTGAAGCGGGTCATCACCATCGCCGCCAGCGTACCCAGCACGGTGGCGGTACAGGCGGTCCAGAACGCCACCACCAGGCTGGTCCACATCGCGTCCATCAGCGCGCGGTCGGCGAACAGGTCGCTGTAGGCGCGGGTGGAGAACCCGGCCCAGACCATCGCCAGCCGCGAGCTGTTGAACGAGTAGAACATCAACAACAGGATCGGCAGGTACAGGAAGGCGAAGCCGAGCAGCAGCACGCCCAGCCCCAGGCCCTTGGCGGTACGCGGGCTCATGCCTGCTTCCCTTCCAGCAGGCGCTGCTGGGAACGGTTGAACAGCAGGATCGGCACCAGCAGCAACAGGATCATCGCCACCGCCATCGCCGAAGCGCCCGGCCAGTTGCGGTTGTTGAAGAACTCGTTCCACAGCTGGCGGCCGACCATCAGCGTCTCCGAACCACCGAGCATTTCCGGGATCACGAACTCACCCACCGCCGGGATCATCACCAGCATGCAGCCGGCGATGATGCCGGCCTTCGACAGCGGCAACGTGATGCGCAGGAACGCCTGCCACGGCTTGGCGCCGAGGTCGTAGGCCGCTTCCAGCAGGCGGTGGTCATGCTTGACCAGGTTGGCGTACAGCGGCAGCACCATGAACGGCAGGTAGCAGTAGACGATGCCGATATAGGCGGCGGTCGGCGTATCGATCAGCTGCAGTTTCGGCAGCCCCATCGACGTCATCAGCGTCTGCAGGCCAGTGAACTGCAGGAACTGGTCAAGCAGGCCATTGCGGTCCAGGATTGCCTTCCACGCATACACGCGGATCAGGAACGAGGTCCACGACGGCAGCACCACCAGCATCATCGCCACGTTGCGTGCGGCCGGCGACAGGCGCGCGATGGCATAGGCCATCGGATAGCCGATCAGCAGGGTGAAGAAGGTGGAGATCGCCGCGATCTTGATCGAGCTCAGGAACGCCTGCGCATAGATCGAATCGCGGAACAGCGCCAGGTAGTTCTCCAGGTTCAGCTTCAGCGAGAAGCCGCCGTCGGCGTACTGCAGCAGCCAGGTATACGGCGGCGAGCCGACCCGGCTGAGCGAGAAGCTGATCATCAGCACGATCAGGAACGGCACTGCGAAGAACAGCAGCAGCCACAGGTACGGAATGCCGATCACCGTGGCACGCAGCCCCGGCAGCCAGCGCTTCAGGCCGGCGACGCTCATGAGGTCAGCACCACGCCGTCGTTGTCGCGCCAGTGCACCCACACGCTGTCACCCCAGGTCAGGCCGTCGCTGGCCCAGCGCTGCGAGTTGGCGAAGTTGGCCAGCACCTTGGCGCCGCTGGGCAGCCGCACGTGGTAGACCGAATGGCTGCCGAAATAGGCGATGTCCTCGATCACGCCCTGCGCTTTGTTGGTGTGGCCTTCCGGCTCGTCCTTGCCGATCATCACCTTTTCCGGGCGCAGCGCGAATGCGACCGGCTGCCCTTCGTAACAGGTGATGCCATGGGCGATGTAGATCGGTGCCGGGAACAGCGGCGAGCGCACGGTCACGTACTCGGGCAGGTCCTCGTCGATCACCCCGTCAAACAGGTTGACCGAACCGATGAACTCGGCGACGAAGCGGTTGGCCGGCTGCTCGTAGACCTCGTCCGGCTTGCCGACCTGCTGGATCCAGCCGGCATCCATCACCGCGATGCGGGTAGCCATGGTCATCGCTTCTTCCTGGTCGTGGGTGACCATCACGCAGGTCACGCCCGACGACTCGATGATGCTGACCAGTTCCAGCTGCATCTGCGAGCGCAGCTTCTTGTCCAGCGCGCCCATCGGCTCGTCCAGCAGCAGCAGCTTCGGCCCCTTGGCCAGCGACCGCGCCAGCGCCACGCGCTGCTGCTGGCCACCGGACAGCTGGTGCGGCTTGCGCTTGCCCAGGTGGCCCATCTGCACCAGGTCGAGCATCTCGCCGACGCGCTTGCTGATCGCGTCCTTGCCCAGGCCATCCTGCTTCAGGCCGAAGGCAATGTTCTGTTCGACCGTCATGTGCGGGAACAGCGCATAGGACTGGAACATCATGTTGACCGGCCGCTGGTACGGCGGCAGCGCGTCCAGGCGCTGGCCATCGACGGTGATGCTGCCCTTGGTGGGCGTCTCGAAGCCGCCCAGGCAGCGCAGCAGGGTCGACTTGCCGCTGCCGGAGCCTCCGAGCAGGGCAAAGATCTCGCCCTTGCGCACGTCCAGATTGACGTCGTCGACGGCGACGAAACCGTCGAATTCCTTGCGCAAATCACGAATGGAGAGATAGCCGGGCGCACCGGTCGTGTCGACGACGGCGGCTACCGGCTGGGCTTCAACGGGCATGGGGGCTCCGGGAGCGGGCGGTGGACAGCGGCCGCCATTCTAACGGCCGGGGGCTGCAGGGGATATGACGGCAACGGGTGGCACCCACCGGGCCGGGGGGATCTGCAGATCTGGTGGGGGCCGACCGTTGGTCGGCCCCGCCGGAAAAGCATGCCGACCAACGGTCGGCACCCACCTGCCAGCCAGCCCTTAGCGCCCGGTCTTCACCTCGGTCCACAGCCGGGTGTAGAGCTTGTCGGTCTCCGGCGTGTTGATCGAGTAGGTGAACATCTTCTCGGCCACGTCGGCCGGCGGGTAGATGGTCGGGTCGGTACGGATCGCCTCGTCCACCAGCGGGGTCGCGGTCGGCACCGGGTTGGCGTAGTGGATGAAGTTGGTGTTGGCCGCGGCAACCTTCGGCTGCAGCAGGTAGTTGATGAAGGCGTACGCGGCTTCCGGATGCTTGGCGTCCTTCGGGATCGCCAGCATGTCGAACCACTGCGGTGCGCCTTCCTTCGGGATCGAATAGGCCACGTGCACGCCATTGCTGGCTTCCTCGGCGCGGTCGCGGGCCTGGATGATGTCACCCGACCAGCCGACCACCAGGCAGGTACCGCCGTTGGCCAGCGAACCCACGTACTGCGAGGAGTGGAAGTTCTGCACGTACGGGCGGATCGACTTCAGCAGGTCGGCGGCCTTCTGCAGCTCGGCCGGGTCGCCGCTGTGCGGGTCCAGGCCCAGGTAATGCAGTGCGATCGGGATCATGTCCGCTGGCGTGTCCAGGATGGTCACGCCGCAGTCCTTCATCTTGCTGATGTTCTCCGGCTTGAACACCAGGTCCCAGCTGTTGGCGATGTCGGCGCTGCCGCCGAAGCGCTGCTTCAGCATGTCCACGTTGTAGCCGATGCCGGTGGTGCCGATCATGTACGGCACGCCGTACTGGTTGCCCGGGTCCTGGGTGGCGATGCGCTTCATCACCGCCGGATCGAGGTTGGCCAGGTTCGGGATCTTGCTCTTGTCCAGCGGCAGGAACACACCGGCCTGGATCTGGCGACCGAAGAAGTTCAGGGTCGGCACCACCACGTCATAGCCGCTGTTGCCGGCCAGCAGTTTGGTCTCGACCATCTCGTCACTGTCGAACACATCGTAGGTCACCTTGATCCCGCTCTCCTTCTCGAAGGTCGGAATGGTGTCCTCGGCGATGTAATCGCTGTAGTTGTAGACGTTCAGGACCTGGCTGTCCTGCGCGCCGCCATTGCCACCGCCACAGGCGGCGAGCATGGCGGAGGCCAGGCCGAGCGTGAGGATACGCAGCTTCATCGGGTGCTCCAGAATGCGGGAAGGGGGGCCGGCGGGGCCGGCGACGGGTGCCAGCCTACCCCCCGGCGGCGGATTTTTCTATTCCGGATGCTCAGACGTTCAGCAGCAGGAACTCGCGCTCCCACGAGCTGATGACGCGGAAAAAAGTCTCGTATTCCTTGCGCTTGACCGAGATGTAGGCCCGGCAGAAGCGCTCGCCCAGCAGGGCCTGCAGCTCGCTGCACCGCTCCAGCCCGTCCAGCGCCTCGCCCAGCGAGCGCGGCAGGTCGTAGCCCAGTTCCTTGGCGCTGCCGGTCACCGGCGCATCCGGTGCCAGCCGCTCGCGGATGCCCAGCAGGCCGCAGGCCAGGGTCGCGGCCATCGCCAGGTAGGGATTGGCATCGGACCCGGCGAAACGGCTCTCCACGCGCATGTTCTCCGGCGTATCCAGCGGCACGCGCAGGCCGCAGGTGCGGTTGTCGAAACCCCAGTGGACGTTGCTCGGCGAGACTTCGCCGAACACCAGCCGGCGGTAGGAGTTCACGTTCGGCGCGAAGAACGCCATCGCCTGCGGTGCGTACTTCTGCAGGCCGCCCAGGTAGTGGCCGAACACCGGGCTGAACTCGCCCTCGGCATCGGTCTCGCCGGCGAACACGTTGCTGCCATCGCTCACCCGCACCAGGCTCTGGTGGATGTGCATGGCACTGCCCGGCTCGTTTTCCATCGGCTTGGCCAGGAACGTGGCATACACCCCGTGGCGCATCGCCGCTTCGCGCATGGTGCGCTTGAACAGGAACACCTGGTCGGCCAGGTCCATCGCATCGGCATGGGTGAAGTTGACCTCCAGCTGCGCCGCGCCGGACTCGTGGATCAGCGTGTCCACGTCCAGCTTCATCGCATCGGCGTAGTCGTACATCAGGTCGAGGATCGGGTCGAACTCGTTGACCGCATCGATCGAGTACGACTGCCGCGCGGTCTCCGGGCGCCCGGAGCGGCCGGCCGGTGGCAGCAGCGGGAAGTCCGGGTCGGTGTTCTTCTGCACCAGGAAGAACTCCAGTTCCGGCGCCACCACCGGGCGCAGGCCCAGCTCGGCGTAGGCTGCCAGCACGCGGCGCAGCACGTTGCGCGGCGCCAGTTCGTGCGGCTCACCGCTCTTGGTGTAGCAATCGTGGATGACCTGCGCGGTGGCGTCGGCCGCCCACGGCACCATGCGCACCGTGTCCGGATCGGGGCGCAGCATCATGTCCGAGTCGGACGGCGAGGTCAGCTCGTAATAATCGTCAGGGAACTCGCCGGTGACGGTGGTGGCGAAGATGCCCTCAGGCAGGCGCGTGCCGTAGTCGTGCGAGAACTTGTCGGCGGGAATGATCTTGCCGCGCGCGTTGCCGGTGATGTCCGGCACCAGGCATTCCACCTCGGTGATGCGCCGCTCCTTCAGCCAGCGCAGCAGCGTGCTTTCCTGCGGTGCGGGGGGCGTGGCCGTCTTGCGCGGGCGCGTTCGGGAACTCATCGGGAATCCAGTCGGTTCTGTTGGTGCTGCCGGCAAGCCTGGCCGAACGCACGGAAAATAGCGTGATAGAACGGCGCCTGCATGACACGCCACTCCGGGTGCCACTGTACGCCGAGCACGAAACGATGGTGCAGGCTGCGTGCCGCTTCGACCAGCCCATCGTCGGCCACGGCCTCGACCTGCAGCCCCTGCGCCAGGCGGGCGACACCCTGCCCGTGTACCGAATTGACCTGCGCCCGGCCACTGCCGTGCCACTGCGCCAGCCAGCCATCGGCGGCCAGCGTGACCGCGTGCGCCGGCCCATACTGCACCTCCACCGGCGCCTGCGGTTCTTCGCGATGGTCGGCCAGGCCAGGCACCGCGTGAACCTGCGGATGCAGGCTGCCGCCCAGCGCGACGTTCAACTCCTGGAAGCCGCGGCAGATCGCCAGCACCGGCAGGTCCAGCGCCAGTGCCTCGTGCAGCAACGCAAAGGCATTGGCATCGCGGGCCGGGTCATGTGGATTGCCTGGCCAGCTGCGGCCACCTTCGTAGTGCTGCGGTTCGATATTGCTGACCGCGCCGGTCAGCAGCAGGCCATCCAGCCCCTGCAGCCAGTCGCCGGCCGGCAGCGGTGGCTGCAGGCTCGGCAACACTACCGGAGTCACCTCGGCCGCCTCGGCCAGCGCGCGCACGTACTTCTCGCCGGCCACCGCGAAACGGTGATGGCCGAGCACGGTGCTGTCGGTGGGCAGGCCCACCCAGGGCAGGCGGCGCATGGGAAAACTCCTTGGCGTGCCAACACGTTACCCGTCGCCCGGCGAAGCCGGCAAGTCGGTGCCGTCACACCACAGCCGTCACGCATCGGCGAAACTACCGGGGTGAACGCCGATCGACCTGCCCCGCTCCGCCCTCCCGCCCTGCACCCGCGAGGCCTGCAGTGAGCGCCGCGTTCCCGCCCAGCTGGTACGCCGCCAGCCTGCCCGAACCGCCCGCACTGCCCCCGCTGCAGGGTAATGTGCAGGCCGACGTTGCGGTGCTGGGCGCCGGCTATACCGGCCTGACCGCAGCCCTGGAACTGGCGGCACGTGGCCGGCGCGTGGTAGTGCTGGAAGCGCAGCGGATCGGCTGGGGCGCGTCCGGCCGCAACGGCGGGCAGGCGCTGGTCGGCTATGGCTGCGAGGTGGACGAACTGGAGCGTCAGCTCGGTCGTGATGATGCGCGCCACCTGTTTGACTGGTCGCGCGACGCGGTGCAGGCGATGCGCGCCCGCATCAATCGCCACGGCATTGACTGCCATTGGGTGGAAGGCCACGCCAGCGTCGCCATCCGCGAACGCCATGAACGGGAACTGCGCGTCCACTGCGAGCACCTGCAACGCCACTACGACTACCCCATGCAGTGGTGGGACCGTGACGCCCTGCGCGCGCAGCTGGACAGCCCGCGCTATCGTGCCGCGATGTTCGATCCGCTCAGCGCGCACCTGCACCCGCTGGCCTATGCGCGCGGTCTGGCCGATGCGGCGCGCGCGGCCGGCGTGGTGATCCACGAGCATTCGGCGGTAACCCGCGTGCAGCGCGGACCGCAGCCGACCCTGCACACCGCCCACGGCAGCGTACGCGCCGCGCATCTGGTGGTGGCCGGAAATGCCTGGCTGCAGGGCCTGCTGCCCGAGCTGGAACGGCGGATCATGCCGGTCGGCACCTATATCGGCGCCAGCGCGCCGCTGGGGGCCGAGCGCGCCCGCGCCCTGATCGGCAACGACATGGCCGTGGCCGACACCGCCTGGGCATTGGACTATTTCCGCCTCAGCCACGACCATCGCCTGCTGTTCGGGGGGCGCGCCAGCTACTCGGCGCTGCCCCCACCCGGCCTGCGTGGGGTGATGCAACGGCGCATGCACCAGGTGTTCCCGCAGCTGGCCGACGTGGCACTGGACCAGGTATGGGGCGGCTACGTGGACATCACCCGCAACCGCGCCCCGCATTGGGGCCGGCTGGACGGCGACCTGTACTTCGCGCAGGGCTTCTCCGGCCACGGGGTGGCCGCCGCCGGGCTGGCCGGCGAGGTGATCGCCGCCGCCATTGCCGGCCAGAGCGAGCGCCTGGACGTGTTCCAGCGCCTTCGGCATGCGCCCTTCCCCGGCGGCCGGCTGCTGCGCACGCCGCTGCTGGTGGCGGCGATGTCCTGGTACAAGCTGCGGGATGCATTGTGGTGAAGATTCTGCATCTCCACCTGTATTGAACGTTCTGACAAACGTACCGCAGCGCTGATCGTGCTGCACACGTCACAGATTTTCACGCGACATCTGTGATGGATGGCTGGACAATTTCCTAAATGCGCAGCTATGCAATTGCATAATCGTTCGCAGACCGATACCGTCCTGAGAAACCGGGCCCCGCGGCGAATGGATGCTGACAGGGGACACGTAGGAGAGGGGGACGTGCGATTGGACTGGTGGAAAGAAGGATTGTTGCTGAAGGTGCGCATTCGTCCGGCTGGCCTGATGATTGCCTTGCTTTATGCAGTTGCCTATTGGGCAACCCGACAGCTGTCGCTGGATCAGTTCTATTTGCCAGCCGGCATCCGGGTGGCAGCCGTGCTGTTGTGCCCGCCGCGCCTGTGGCCCTACCTGCTGCTGGGCGAATATGCGTACTTTGCACAGTCCCGCGTGCCGATGATCGAGAAGTACGGCCTGACATGGGTCATTGTTGCCTCCGCATTCCTCATGCCAGCGGTGATGCTGATTGTGAAGCTGCAACGGCGACTGATGGCGGAGTCGCAGACGATCGGCCTCTTGTTGATTGCCGCCGCTTCCAGCGTCGTTATTACTCTGCTCAACCTCAGCTTTTCCCATCTGCTCTGGCCAACACCTCCTTCCACACCCTTCCTGACCAATGCCGCGCGCTTCAGCGTGGGTGATTTCATCGGCATTCTGACGGTGGCCCCCATCGCCATGCTGTGGGCGCGGCAGGACGTGGGGCAGGAGTGGAACGCTCGACGAAAGACCCCGATGCTGGCAGCACTTTCATCGATGCTGCTGATCGGGATAGCAGCGACTCAACTGCCCGCAGACTGGATTGCATTGAAGGCAACGTTCCTGCTGCTGTTGGCACTCCCCGCGGCCGCGCTTACCTGCCTGTATGGCTGGAAGGGGGCTGCCCTTGCAGTGCCGGTGCTCAACATGGTCATCGGCCTGACCACGCCCAACACCCATCCCACCGCATTCGATCCAGCGGCCTTCATCACCCAGCAGATCATGGCGATCAGCGGCATCGTATTGCTGCTGCTCGGATCACGCATCACCCACTTCTACCACCGTTACAGGCTGCGCGAGATGGGGGAAAGGGACGCCATCCATCTGGCGAGGAGCTCGCAATTGGCCAGCGAGATGGAGCTGCGTGAACGTGCCCTGCACCTTCGCAAGCTCGGCGACGGCATTGATACGTCGCTGGTTGAGCTGGCCGAATGGCTCAAGGCCCAGGGACATCACGCAGTGGCCAACAGCCTTCTGCATACCTCGAATGTACATTCGCGGCTCTTTCGCGAACAGACAAGCATGGTCTATCCCTCGGGCCTGGAGCATCTTGGGCTTTACGTGGCCCTGCAGGCGGGTGGCATCCGTGAGTCGTGGAAGCTGACGGAGCGCGTTCTCCGCCCGGATCTGAAAGGCGACCCCTGCAACCTGAGCGTGGAACTCCAATTGGCCGCTTACCGGACACTGATTGATGCGGTCTCCATTCTTCTCAAGCATGAAGGTGGTCAGATTCGCATTCGTGCAAGGTGCGGCGGAATGGGCTCCAGGCGCGGAATCCTCATGGTCGTGTCACTGCTGGAACAGCGCAGACGCCTTTCCAAGCAGACAACGATGGCAGCGTTCGAGCGACTGACCGGGCGAACCCTCCCCTATGACGGGACCGTTGACTGCTATCGCAACCGGGTCAGGATTCTGTTCCTCGACCGCGAAACCAGACTGGAGGCAGTAGCCAGTACTCCATCGCGGTACGGCTGCCCCGCACCCTCTGCGCTGCAGTAGTGCATTTCACAGTCAAGCGACCGGATCGAACCAACACAGCAGAATCGCATAACGTCCCGCTCGTCCCCCTGGCCCAGGGCGTCATGGGCACCCGGCGAACACCGGGTGCCCATGCAGTCTGATACTGAAGCTGGCCGATATCCCGGCAACTGTCAGTATCAGGGTGCCTCTACTGCCCACAACACATCAGCTCCGCTTGCATATCTGACCAGCGTGAATGCGGGGGCCCGATAGACAACCGTTCTGGTGGCCTTGGCGGGAACAGGCAGGCGCTGCTCCGGCAACGACACCTTCGCAGACGGGTCACCTGCCGGCAGCACCCAGAACGTGCCGGCAGCATTGCCGATCACGATGTGCACGTGCCCTGCGAGATCGTTTACCTGGAAATAATCCATGCCATCGCGCTCGAACCCATAGACCAACCAGCCGGGATCCACGCTCAGGTCTTGTGCTTGAGGAGTCGACTGGCCGAGTCCTTGGCCGGCCAACTTGATTCCATGGTCGTCACTCGGGGCAAAAGCAAAAACGGATACCGGCACCAACATCAATGCACCAGCAAATGCATGAATTCGGAAACTTCTCACACTGACCTCCAGGTTGGATGCAATACGGATCAAGAAGGATGCTACCGCCAATCGCATCAGCATATACCGGGCGGACTCCGCAGTGCCTGTCGGAGATAATCCACTGGATCGATGCAAACCCATGCCACGCCGAAGCTGCCTCCGAAATCGCCAATACCCGCGGCGAAACCCGCGCACGGTGCGGGTCAGCGGCATCTGCGACAAGGACCTGGACAGGCGCGTGCAACAGCAGGATGTCGTCGATTGTGTGACGGCGAACACAGCGGACAGCATCAACCGCCGAATGTGGCGGGTGCAACGGCTGAAACGCGATCGACACATGGGCGCACTGATTGTGGATGATTCACCGTCCTCTGGTGGCTATGCCGCCGCACTGCCGGGCATGTAGGGCCTCGAAGCATGGGAAGCCGCCGATTGCAGCGCAAAGGGAGGCCAGACACCTCGATTGCACCCATCTCCAACTGTCGATAGTGTCTGCGGAAGTGGTCAGTCATCATTGGCCGGGAGACGAGAGGCGCGGGCTTGGACCGATTCAAAGAAGCAGTTGAACTGAGCTTCCGGATCCGACCCGTCGGAATCGCACTCGCGGCCGTCTACGCCCTGGGCTGCCTTGCCTCGCGTCAGTTCTCGCTGGATCAGTTCTTCCTGCCCGCGGGCATCCGGGCAGCGGCACTACTGATCGTCCCGACCCGCCTGTGGCCCTACCTGCTGCTTGGCGAGTACGCGTACTTCGCAACCTTGCGCATTCCCATGATCGACAGCTACGGCCTGGCCTGGGTCATCCTGGCCTCGACGCTGCTGATGCCGGTGGCGATGCTGGTGGTCTACCTGCATCGCATGAGAATGCCATCGGAGTCCGCCACCGGCCTCTGGTTGCTGTCGTTGACCTTCTGCACGGCGTTGTTCGTCCCGGCTCTCAATATGGGCATTTCATTTGCTCTGTGGTCGAACCCACCGCCGAGCAACCTGCTTAGCGCAGTTGATCGCACGATCTTTGGCCACTTCGCCGCCATCATCACCCTCGTGCCGTTGGCATTCCTCTGGTCGCGACGACACGCGGCCCCCAATTGGACGCGCCGCTTTGCTGCGCCTACGGTCACGGCCATCCTGGTGATGCTGGTCCTGGGCCTGTGCATGCAGCTTACGGCCATCAGCGCCCACACCACACGCACCCACCTGGTGCTGCTGTCCTCCCTCCCAGCGATCGCCCTGACCTTCATGCATGGGTGGCGTGGCGCTGCCATCGCGATTCCGCTGTTGAACCTTCCACTCCATTTCGCCACACCCAGCACCGGCCTACCGTCCTCGTTCGACCTGGGCACCTTCGCCACCCAGCAGAACATGGCCGTGATGAGTGTCGCACTGCTCGCCCTGGGGTCCAGCATCAGCTATCACCATGAGCGTGCACGGTGCCGTGGACTGGCAGAGGAAACCACGTTGCGCCTGGCACGTAGTTCGCACCAGACCCGTGAGCGTGAGCTTCGCGAGCGCGCCTCCCATCTCAAGCAACTCGGCGAAGGCATGGACAGCTCGCTCGGCGAGATGGTCAGCTGGCTGAAGGCGCAGGGGCATCATGCGGTGGCCAACAGCCTGCAGCACGCCTCATCCGTGCACTCGCGGCTGTTCCGTGAACAGGCCAGTCTGGTCTACCCCACGGGGCTGGAGCAGGTTGGGCTGTATATCGCGCTGCGGGTTAGCGGCGCATGCGAAAGCTGGGACAACTCCCATCGCGTGATTCCGCCCCGGCTGGAGGGCAACCCCTGCCTGCTGACTGTCGACCTGCAGCTCGCCATCTATCGCTCGCTGATCGAGGCGGTGTCGCTGCTGCTGGAACTGGCGTCGGGACAGGTCAGCGTGCGCGCCCGGAGCGGCCAGGCGGGCGACCGGCGCGGCATCGTGGTGGTCGTTGGCCTGCTTGACCGCGGTCGCACGCTGTCGAACCGGACCGTTCAGCAGGCCATCGAGCGTCTGGCCGGCCGGATAATGGCCTACGGCGGCACGGTGCATTGCCGTGGCAACCGGCTCCGGCTCGTCCTGCACGAATCGCTTGCGGGTACAGCGGCGGCATTCGCATCGCCTGCCTGATCGGTGAACGACGCGCAGGGCACGCTGCTCCGGCTAAAGTTGCGCCCGAAACCGCCGCTATCCGTGCCGAGTCCCTCCCTCGTGAGCCACCGCATCATGCCCGTCCTGCCGCAGGCCGCCGTCGATGGCGACCTGGCCGATCCGCTGCCGCAGCGGATCCTGCTGGTCGAAAACTCCCGTGCGTTCACCGGCATGCTGCGCGAGGCCATCGAGCAGCGCCTGGAACTGCCGGTGGTGATCGCTTCCACCCTGGCCGAGGCCGATCGCCTGCTGAGCGAGGATGGGGGCTGGTTCCTGGTACTGACCGGGCTGGTGCTGGCCGACGGCGACCGCGACGCGGTGGTCGAGTTCTTCCTCAGGCGCGGCCTGCCCACCGTGGTGGTCAGCAGCGTCTACGACGAGGATCTGCGCAAGCGCGTACTGCAGCAGCAGATCATCGACTACGTGCTGAAGAACACGCCGGGCAGCATCGACTACCTGGTGTGGCTGGTGCAGCGCCTGGAGCGCAACCGGCGCATTGCGGCACTGGTGGTGGACGACTCGCCGTCCGCGCGCGGCTATGCCGCCGCCCTGCTGCGCATGTACGGCCACGAGGTGCACGAGGCCGCTGACGGCAACGAGGGCCTGGCCGCGATCGACGCGCATCCTGCGATCCGCCTGGCCGTGGTCGACCAGGAAATGCCCGGCATGCAGGGCGTGGAGTTCACCCGCCGCCTGCGCACCCTGCGCTCGCGCGACAAGGTGGCGGTGATCGGCATTTCCGGTAACACCGACGCTTCGCTGATCCCGCGCTTCCTGAAGAACGGCGCCAACGACTTCCTGCGCAAGCCGTTCTCGCGCGAGGAGTTCTTCTGCCGGGTCTCGCAGAACGTGGATCAGCTGGAGCTGATCGGCACGCTGCAGGACCTGGCCACCCGCGACTTCCTCACCGGCCTGCCCAACCGTCGCTGCTTCCTGGAACAGAGCCAGCGCCAGCTGCCGCAACTGCAGCTGCATGGCCAGTGCGTGGCGGTGGCAATGATCGACATCGACCACTTCAAGCACATCAACGACACCTACGGTCACGAAGCCGGCGATGACGCGCTGCGCGCGGTGGCCGGTGCGGTGGCCGCGCATGCCCGCAGCCACGACCTGACCGCCCGCTTCGGCGGCGAGGAGTTCTGCCTGCTGGTGCCGGACATGGAGCAGGACGAGGCCCTGCTGTACTTCGAGGAACTGCGCCAGCGCATCGCCGCGCTGGAAGTGGACATCGGCACCGCCAGCCTGCGCATGACGGTGAGCATCGGCCTGTGCTGCCTGCGCCCGCAGCGCGATGCACTGCATCGGCTGATCTCCGAAGCCGACCGCCAGCTGTACCTGGCCAAGGCCGGCGGCCGCAACCGGGTCAGCTGCACCACGGTGGCCAGCCCGCTGCGCCCGCGCGAGCCCGCGCTGACCTGACCGGGCAGCCTTGATCCAGATCAACGCCGCGCCAGCGCGGCAGCTCTACAGTCAGCCCCGACATACGCATGAAGGGGAGCCGGGGATGGCACTACTGGTCTGGCAGGACGATCTGAACATCGGCATCGATGTGATCGACCAACAACACCGCCGCATCATCGAGATGCTCAACCATTTGCACGTGGCCCAGGCCAGCATGCAGCGTGCGGCAGTGGGCGAGGTGATCGACGAAGTGGTGGACTACACCATGTCGCACTTCGCGTTCGAGGAAGAACTGATGGAGGAAGCGGGCTATCCGTTCTGTGCCGCGCACAAGCGCGTGCATGAAGTCTTCATCAAGCGGGTATCGGAGTACCGCATGCGCTTCCAGGCCGGCGAGGACATCAGCGATGAACTGCGCACCATGCTCTCGCGCTGGTTGTTCAACCACATCCGCGGCGATGACCAGGCCTACGCCGAACAGGTCAAGGCGCACTTGAACCAGTTCGCCCGCGAACACCAGGGCGGCGGTTGGCTGGGGCGCACGCTCAAGCGCTTCTTTGGCTGAGCCGCAGCGCGCGCCGGTGCAGGGCCACCAGCGCGCACAGGGTCGCTGCCGCAGTCAGGCACAGGTAGTAGCCGACCGCGACCAGGCCGAAGCGTTCCGCCAGCCAGGTGGCCAGGTACGGCGCCGGCGCCGCACCCAGAATGCCGGCCAGGTTGAATGACAGCGAGGCGCCGGTGTAGCGCACTTCCACCGGGTAGATCTCGGCCAGGAAGGTGCCGCAGGGGCCGTAGGTCAGCCCCATCAGGAACAGGCCCAGGCACAGGAACGCCGTGACCAGCCAGGGACTGTGCGGCTGGAACAGCGGAGCGAACAGCACGCCGAAGCCGATGATCAGCACGCTGGCCACGATCATCGTGCGACGCGTGCCCCAGCGGTCGCCATAGCGCGCCGACAACGGGATGCCCAGCGCGAAGAACAGCATGCCGGCCATCTGCATCAGCAGGAACTGCTCGCGGCTGTAGCCCAGCACGGCGGTGCCATGGCCGAGGCTGAACACGGTCATCAGGTAGAACAGCACGAAGGTGGCGAACGCCCCCAGCGTGCCCAGCAGCATCGCCACCGGATGGTCACGCAGCACCGTCCACATCGGCAGCCGCACCGGCGCCTTGCGCTCCAGTGCCTGCTTGAAGTCGGGCGTCTCATGGATGTTCAGGCGCACCCACAGGCCCAGGCCGACCAGCAGCGCGCTGGCCACGAACGGAATACGCCAGCCCCACTGCAGGAAGTCGTCCTGGCTCAGGCAGCGGCCGAGCGCCAGGAAAATGCCCGCCGACAACAGGAAACCGATCGGCGCGCCCAGCTGCGGGAACATGCCGTACCAGGCGCGCTTGCCCGGCGGCGCGTTCTCGGTGGCCAGCAGCACCGCCCCACCCCACTCGCCGCCCAGCCCCAGGCCCTGGCCGAAGCGGCACAGCGCCAGCAGCGCGGGCGCCCACAGGCCAATCTGCGCGTGGGTCGGCAGCAGACCGATCAGCACCGTGGACAGGCCCATGGTCAGCAACGCGGCGACCAGGGTGGCCTTGCGGCCGATGCGGTCGCCGAAATGGCCGAACACCGCCGAGCCGACCGGCCGTGCGATGAACGCCACCGCGAAGGTCGCCAGTGACTGCAACAGCGCCGCCTGTTCGCTGCTGTCCGGGAAGAACAGGTGCGGGAACACCAGCACTGCGGCCGTGGCGTAGATGTAGAAATCGAAGAATTCGATGGTGGTGCCGATCAGGCTGGCCAACAGGACGCGGCGGGGAGAGTTCACGGGCGGTGCGGCAGCGGTGATCGTCGACATCGGCAACACGGGTAACGGCGGATCGCCCGATTCTGCCACGGGCCGGTGGCCGCACGGGACGATGGTTTCAGCCGACACCGATGCCAACGAGGGTGGCAGGCGCCATTGTTCTGCAGGTTCTCGCCCCTGCTCGACCACATTCCACGAAATGCAGCCGAGCATCGGCTCGGCTCTACATGTGGGCGCAAGCCCCGACGCCGTTACAGCTGGATCCAGGTGGCCTTGATCTCGCTGTACTTGTCGAACGCATGCAGCGATTTGTCGCGCCCATTGCCGGACTGCTTGTAGCCACCGAACGGGGCGGTCATGTCACCGCCATCCCAGCCGTTCACCCAGACGCTGCCGGCGCGCAGCTGGCGTGCGACGCGGTGGGCGCGGCCCAGATCGCGCGTCCACAGGCCGGCGGCGAGGCCGTAGCGGCTGTCATTGGCCAGGCGCACCGCTTCGGCTTCGTCGTCAAAGCCGAGCACCGCCAGCACCGGCCCGAATACTTCCTCGCGCGCCAATGCCTGGTCGGGGCTCACCTGATCGAACACCGTGGGCTGCACATAACAACCGCCCGCCTCGACATCGGCGCGATGACCGCCCAGCAGCAGGCGGGCGCCCTCGCTTTCGGCACGCACGATATCCCCCATCACCTTGTCCAGATGCGCGGCATCCACCAGCGCGCCCATCGGTGCGTCGGCGTCAAGCGGGTGGCGCGGCTGCATGTGCTGGCCGTAGGCAACCACCTGGTGCACGAAATCCTCGCGGATCGAGCGCTGCACCAGCAGCCGTGACCCGGCAGTACAGACCTCGCCCTGGTTGAAGAAGATGCCCCGTGCCACCGCCTTCGCAGCGGCATCCAGATCGGGGGCATCGGCAAACACCACGTGCGGGCTCTTGCCACCACACTCCAGCCAGACCCGCTTGAGGTTGGACCGCCCTGAATACTGCAGCAGCCGCGCGCCGGTGGCCGTGGAGCCGGTGAACGCCAGCACGTCCACATCCATGTGCAGGGCCAACGGCTCACCGACGCGCGCACCGTGGCCCGGCAGCACGTTCAGCACGCCCTCCGGCAGGCCCGCTTCGGCGGCCAGCGCCGCCAGCCGCAACGCACTCAGGGGCGAGCGCTCGGAAGGCTTGAGCACCACCGAGTTGCCCATGGCCAATGCAGGCGCGATCTTCCAGCACGCCATCAGCAACGGGAAATTCCACGGCACGATCGCCGCCACCACGCCGGCGGGCTCGCGCGTGACCAGGCCCAGCTCATGCGGGCCGGTGGGCGCGACCTCACCGTACAGCTTGTCCACCGCTTCGGCCGTCCAGCGCAGGCAGCGCACCGCGCCGGGCAGGTCGATACGACGCGCATCACGCACCGGCTTGCCCATGTCCAGGGTTTCCAGCAGGGCCAGCTCGTCCGCGTGTTTTTCCACCAACGCCGCCAACGCCAGCAGCACGCGCTTGCGATGGGCCGGGCTGGCCTGTGACCAGTGGCCCGCATCGAAGGCACGCCGCGCCGCGCCCACTGCGCGCTCCACGTCCTGTGCATCGCAGTCGGCGACCACCCCCAGCACGCGACCATCAATCGGGCTGATGCAGTCGAAGCGCGCGCCGCTGGCAGCGTCGGTGTAACGACCCTCGATAAAGGCCTGTCCGGGTATCGAAAGCTGCTGGGCCAGCGCCTGCCAGTGGCTGCGGTCGGGAAAGTCGGCCATGTCGGGCTCCTCGGAACAGTTTCCCCGGTTATATCGGCGCGGCCGCGACTCCACCGTGACGTGGCTGCGCTACATTTCCCCCATCGGACCCGATGGAGCTGGCATGAAGCGTTCCGCGAGCGACCTGCACGATCTGGCCACCCGACGCCCGGAGTCATTGGAGGCGTACTGGATGCCGTTCACCGCCAACCGCCAGTTCAAGGCCGCGCCGCGTGTGCTGGTGCGTGCCGAGGGCATGCACTACGAGGATGTCGACGGCCGCCAGATCCTCGATGGCACCGCCGGCCTCTGGTGCTGCAACGCGGGCCATGCACGGCCGCGCATCGTCGAGGCCATCGTCGAGCAGGCGCGCACGCTCGACTATTCGCCGGCCTTCCAGATGGGCTCGCCGCCGGCCTTCGCGCTGGCGCAGCGGCTGGCCGCCTTGGCGCCGGGCCCGCTCAACCATGTGTTCTTCACCAGCTCCGGTTCCGAGGCGGTGGATACCGCGATGAAGATCGTGCTGGCCTACCACCGCCAGCGCGGCGAGGGCCAGCGCACGCGCTTCATCAGCCGCGAGAAGGCCTACCACGGGGTGGGTTTCGGCGGCATGGCGCTGGGCGGGCTGCCCAACAACCGCAAGCCGTTCGGCCTGCAGCTGGGCGGCGTCGACTACCTGCGCCACACCCTGGACCTGCCGCGCAATGCGTTCAGCAGGGGCCTGCCACGCCAGGGCGCGGAGCTGGCCGATGACCTGGAACGGCTGATCGCGCTGCATGATGCCTCGACGATTGCCGCCGTATTCGTTGAACCCATTGCCGGCTCAGCCGGGGTGATCCTGCCCGCACCGGGTTACCTGCAGCGCCTGCGCGAACTGTGCGACCAGCACGGCATCCTGCTGGTGTTCGACGAGGTCATCACCGGTTTCGGCCGGGTTGGGATGCCCTTCGCCGCGCAGCGCTTCGGGGTCACCCCGGACCTGCTGACCTTCGCCAAGGCGGTCAGCAACGGCGCGGTACCGCTGGGTGGCGTGCTGGCCAGCGACGCCGTGCATGCAACCCTGATGCAGGCACCGCCACAGGCCATCGAGCTTTTCCATGGCTATACCTGTTCGGGGCACCCGCTGGCCTGCGCCGCGGCGCTGGCGACGCTGGAGGTCTATGCCGAGGAGCGTCTGTTCGAGCGCGCCATCGAGCTGGGCGAGTACTGGCAGGAACGACTGCATGCGCTGCAGGGCCTGCCCAACGTGATCGACATCCGCAACTTCGGCCTGGTCGGCGCGGTTGAGCTGGCGCCTCGCCGCGATGCGCCGGGCAGCCGGGGCTACGAGGTCTACCGGCGCTGCTTCCACGACGGCCGACTGCTGGTGCGCTGCACCGGCGACATCATCGCGCTGTCGCCGCCGCTGATCGTGGACAAGGCGCAGATCGACCAGATCACCGGCACCCTGGGCGAGATGATCCGGGCCACCGCCTGAGCCCGGGCCGGTGGTGGCGAGCGGGTACAATGGGCGGTTCCGCTCCTGCTCGCTGCCGTGCCCATGGATATCGTCGTCAAAGAAGAACTCAAGGCCTACATCGACCCGCTGACCGCGGACGAACATGACGCGCTGGAGCGCAGCATCCTGGCCGAAGGCTGCCGCGATGCGCTGGTGTTGTGGGGGAATGTACTGGTCGATGGCCATAACCGTTTCGGCATCTGCCAGAAGCATGGCCTGCCCTTCAATACCGTGCAGAACACCCGCTTCCAGAGCATGGAAGACGTGCACCTGTGGATGATCGAACAGCATCTGGGCCGCCGCAGCGTGTCCGACTTCCAGCGCGGCGTGCTGGCGCTGCGCAAGCGCGACATCCTGGCCGCCCGCAAGCAGGTCGAGCAGGCGCAGCTGCAGCGCGAGAGCGATGGCACCGCCGACGTCGCCGATGAGACCGGTGAAGACAGTCCGCCGTGGGAACCGGCACCGAAGATCAGCCGCGCCGAGCTGGCGCGCGAAGCCAAGCTGAGCACCAGCCAGGTCGGCATGATCGAGCGCATCCACGCCCAGGCCGCCGCCGAGGTGGTGGAAGCGGTCAAGGCCGGCGTGATCTCGATCAGCGCCGCCGCCGCCGTGGCCGACCTGCCGGAAGAAGAGCAGCGCGCCGCCGCCGCCGGTGGCAAGGACGAGCTGAAGCAGGCCGCCAAGCGCGTGCGCGAGTCCAAGCGCAAGCCGCGCGCACCGAAGCCGGAAGCGGCCGAGATGGACTTCGAGGAACCGGACGAGGAGCAGATCGCCAGCCGCGACGCCGAGGTGCTGTCGGCGCTGGAACAACTGGGCGAGGATGCCCCGGCACTGCGCCGCCGCGTCGTCGCGCTGACCCGCGAGAACGACACCCTGCGCGCGCAGCTGGCTGCGTTGCGCAAGCAACTGGAAGCGCTGTAAGCGCTCTCGACGCGCTTCTGTGGAGCCGAGCCCATGCTCGGCTGCTCTTTGCCACGCGCAAGGCAGCCGAGCATGGGCTCGGCTCTACAGACAGGCGTCACCGGGCTGCGGTTAGACTTCCGGCATGACGCCTGCCCACGATCCGCGCCGCGCTCAGCTGCGACGCCTGAAAGCCCTCGCACTGGGCCTGCTGCTGTTGATGCTGGCCGGATTCGCGGTCAGCCACTGGCAGGGCGAACGCGGCATCTGGGCCTGGGTCTCGGCGTTCTGCGAGG
Source organism: Stenotrophomonas sp. CASM110 (assembly GCF_049384345.1). Classification (NCBI taxonomy): domain Bacteria; kingdom Pseudomonadati; phylum Pseudomonadota; class Gammaproteobacteria; order Lysobacterales; family Lysobacteraceae; genus Stenotrophomonas; species Stenotrophomonas sp. CASM110. The sequence continues at coordinate 254,247 of NZ_JBMRGI010000002.1, read as the reverse complement.
CCGCAGCCGTGGGCGCACTGGCCGACTGGTTCGCCGTCGTCGCGCTGTTCCGGCGCCCGATGGGCCTGCCGATTCCGCACACTGCGATCATCCCGCGCAGCAAGGAACGCATCGGCGACAGCCTCGCCCTGTTCGTGCGTGACCAGTTCCTGGAACCGCAGGTGCTGCTGGCCAAGCTGCAGGTGTTCGATCCGGCCAGCCGCCTCGGCAGTTGGCTGGCCGACCCGGCGCGCTCGCGGATGCTGGCCGACATGGCACGCGGCTGGGCCCTGCAGGCACTGGACTTCTTCGACGAGACAGCGGTGCGCCGGCAGCTGCATGCGTTCGTGGTGCAGCAGCTGCGGCAGTGGAATGCCGCCGCCACCGCCGGTGAGCTGCTTGCCCTGCTGACCGCCGACGGGCGCCACCAGCGCGTGCTGGACGAGGGCCTGCAGCGGCTCGGCCGCTGGCTGGAACAGCCAGAAGTGAAGGAACGCGCCTCGCAGCTGATCGTGCGCTACATCCAGCGCGAATGGCCGACGCTCTCGAGCACGGTGAACTGGGTGAAGCCGATCGATGAGATCGGCGACAGCCTGGCCGAGCGCCTGGCGCGGGCGGTGCTGGAAGAACTGCAGCAGGTATTGGCCGAGCCGCAGCATCCGCTGCGCCAGGACTACGAGACCTGGCTGCAGAACTACGTGCAGCGCCTGCGCGAGGACCCGGCCCTGGCCGAGCGCATCGAACAGCTCAAGCAGGAAATGATCGACCATCCGGCCCTGCAGGACTACGTGCAAGGGCTGTGGGCGCGCATCCACGCCAGCCTGCGCGACGACCTGCAGCGCGAGGACTCGGCGCTGGTCGGACACCTGCAGCGCAGCCTCGCCTCGCTGGGCGCCAGCCTGCAGGCCGACCCGGCCCTGCGCGAGGCCCTCAACCAGCACCTGCTGGAAGGTGCGCAACGCCTGACCGGCCGCCTGCGCGAGGGTGTGACCACGCATATCGCGCAGACCGTGAAGGGCTGGGACGAGCGCCATCTGGTCGAACAGCTGGAACTGAGCGTGGGCCGCGACCTGCAGTTCATCCGCTTCAACGGCACGCTGGTGGGTGGGCTGATCGGCCTGTTGCTGCATGCGGCGACAGTGGTGTTCAGGTTCTAGGCCTCGGTGCGCCCGGATCATCATGCTTGATTCATAAAATGCGAATGCCTATCATTTACTGATCGGTTGTACGCTTAGCCAAGCGGGCGCGGAAGACGCGCCCATCGCCCGTGTACATCCCCGACCTCTGGATTGCCCGCCTGCGCGGGCAGTGCTTCGTCGATGGGACACGCTGGGCGACATGCGCAGGGCGCAAGGGGGCCGCGGACGCGTTCCATCCCCTCCCCTACCTGCAGGAACACCGTGGACCGCTCGCCCGCAACCGCCAGCCCCCGCACCTTCTTCTCCAATCCACGCTGGGGCGTGCTGTCACGCTCGCTGGCCGCGATCTTCGGCGGCTACGCGCTGGCTTCGGCCACCAGCGTGTTCTGCGCGGTGGCGCTGCCCGGTGCGCGCGGCCAGGCCGTGCTGACCGGCATGCTGCTGGCCATCCTGGTGGCCGCCTGCGCAGCGCTGTGGGCGTTCGCGACCCGCAGCGCGCTGCGCGCCTGGGTGGGCATCCTCGCGCCCGCGCTGCTGATGGCCGCCATTGCGCGCCTGCTGGGGGCCTGGGCATGAAGAACGGGTTCCGCCAGTCGATGGCCTGGCTACATACCTGGACCGGCCTGCTGGTCGGCTGGTTGCTGCTGCTGATCTTCATGGCGGGCACCGCCAGCTACTATCGCGAGGAAATCAGCCGCTGGATGCGACCGGAACTTCCGTCCAGCCAGGTCAGCATCGATGTCGCCGCGCAGCGCGCCGTGGATTACCTGCAGGCCAATGCGGCGCAGGCCGGGAACTGGTTCGTCACCCTGCCGCAGCCGCGCAACCCGGCCATGCAGATGTTCTGGCGGTTGCCACCGGAGCTGGCCGATCCCAGTCGCGGCCGTCGCGGTGGCTTCGGCGAAGCCACGCTGGACCCGAATACCGGCCAGGCACTGAAGGCACGCGAAACGCGGGGCGGTGATTTCTTCTACCGCCTGCATTTCGACCTGCACTACATCCCGGTGCTGTGGGCGCGCTACCTGGTCGGCTTCTGCGCGATGTTCATGCTGGTGGCGATCATCACCGGCGTCATCACCCACAAGAAAATCTTCAAGGACTTCTTCACGTTCCGCAAGGACAAGGGCCTGCGTTCCTGGCTCGATTTCCACAACGTCAGCGCGGTGATGGCCCTGCCCTACCACGCGATGATCACCTACACCGGCATCGTCACCCTGATGGTCATGTACCTGCCGTGGGGGGTGAAAGTCGCCTACCCGCAGGACGAAGACAAGTTCTTCAGCGAAGCCTTCGGCGGCATGCCGGAGGTGACCGCGCCGGCCGAAGGCCGCGCCACGCCGCTGCCGATCGCGCAGCTGCTGGACAGCGCACGTGCGCACTGGCACGGCGTGGAAGTGGCCGGCTTCACCGTGTCCAACCCTGGGGCGGCCAATGCGGTGATCGACATCCGCCAACGCGACGGCAAGCGCCTGTCCACCGACACTCCCGCCGTTCGCTACGACATGGTCAACGGCACGTTGCTGGAAGAAACGCCTCCATCCGGCGGCGCTACCGCCACCCGTGGCGTGCTGTACGGCCTGCACCTGGCACGCTTCGCCGATTGGGGCCTGCGTGCACTGTTCTTCCTGTCCGGCCTGGTCGGCTGCCTGATGGTCGCCAGCGGCGTGGTGCTGTGGGCGGTGAAGGAACGGCCGAAGCATGCCAAGAGTGGGCGCACCGGCTTCGGCCTGCGCCTGGTCGATGCGCTGAACATCGGCACCGTGGCCGGCCTGCCGATCGCTTTCGCGGCCTACTTCTGGGGCAACCGCCTGCTGCCGCTGGACGTCGCCGGGCGCGCGAGTGCGGAGGCCAACGTGTTCTTCTACGCCTGGGGCGGCGCGCTGCTGGCCGCCTTCATCTGGCCGAAGCGGATGATGTGGGCGTGGCAGCTGTACCTGGGTGCGGCTGCGTTCGCGCTGGTACCGGTGGTCAACGCGCTGACCACGCACGCGCATCTTGGCATCACACTGCGCAGCGGTGACTGGGTACTGGCTGGCGTCGATCTGTCGATGATCGCGTTCGGTGCGATGCTGGCGCTGTGCGGCTGGCGCATGCAGCGCTGGACGCCACCGCTGAGCGCGGCCGAGAAGAAGAAGCGCGCCGCCGCCGCAGCAGCACCCAGGGCCCCGGTGGACGCTGCGGAAACCGCCGAAGCGGAGGCCAGCGCATGATGCTGCTGGCACTGGCCCTGTCGTTCTCCGCGTTCACCGCGTTGTCGCTGGCGATGGAAAAGCACCAGCACGACCTGCACGGCAGCGCCGCAGCCACGCCCGCACGGCGCACCCAGTGGCGCGTGCTGGGCTGGGCCCTGCTGACGGTGGCGTTCGCGCTGTGCGTGATCGACCACGGCTGGGCGATGGGCCCGGTGCTGTGGCTGGGCACGATGACACTGGGCGGTCTGGCGCTGTCGTTCGGGCTGTACCCGTACCGGCCGAAGTGGATCGCGGCGTTGGCGATCGTGCTGCCGGTGCTGGGGCTGGTGGTGGCGGTGCTGTAGCCGGGCCACCGGGGTCGGATCCCTTTCGCGAAGCGCAAGGGCTCTGACCCCTGGTGCGTAGATCCGGATGGGGTCAGAGCCCCTGCGCTTCGCGCAGGGGATCCGACCCCGGGCGTCGCGTTACCCCAACCGCTTCAATTCCCACGCGCGGTGGATGCGCGCGTTGCGCTCGAAGTCCGGGCCGATGGTGCGCGCGGTGATCTCGCGGCACTGGGCGAATTCGGCGATGGCGTTCTCTTCCAGCTTGAAGCGGCGGAAATTGTTGGAGAAGTACAGCACGCCGCCCGGCGCCAGCCGCGCCACGGCTGCACGCAGCAGCTTGATCTGCTCGCGCTGCACGTCGAAGTCATCGGCGCGCGCGGAGTTGGAGAAGGTCGGCGGGTCACAGAAGATCACGTCGTACTGGCCACGGTCGCCCTCCAGCCACGCCATCGCGTCGGCCTGCACCAGCAGGTGCTGGTTGCCGCCCTGCCCGTTCAACGCCAGGTTGTCGTAGCACCACTGCAGGTAGGTCGCCGACAGATCGACGCTGGTGGTGCTGGCGGCACCGGCCACCGCCGCCTGCACACTGGCCACGCCGGTGTAGCAGAACAGGTTGAGGAAGCGCTTGCCACGTACCTGCTCGGCCATCATCCGGCGCAGCGGGCGGTGGTCGAGGAACAGGCCGGTGTCCAGGTAGTCGAACAGATTCACCTGCAGCAGTGCATTGTTCTCGCGCACCACGATGAATTCGTCACGCTGCTCGAAGCGGCCGTACTTGCTGCCGCCCTTGCCGCGCTCGCGCGACTTCATCGAGACCTGCTCGGGCGGCACGCCGAACACTTCGCGCGCAGCGGCCAGCAGCTCGTTGCGGCGGCGGCGCACGTCGTTCTCGGGAATGGCAGCCGGTGCGGCGTATTCCTGCACGTGCAGGAAGGTACGGCGCTTGCCGCCGTCTTCCTCGTAGACGTCGATGGCGGCCGCGTACTCCGGCAGGTCGGCGTCATAGGCGCGGAAGCAGGTGATGTCTTCGCGGGCACGCCAGCTCTTGAACTTCTTCAGGTTCTTGCGCAGGCGGTTGGCCACCATCTGCGCGCCTTCGCTCAGCTCGCGCGGCTGCGCCGGGTCACGGCCCGGCACGGCGATCGGGTCGCAGACGATCAGCGCACATTCCAAGGCACCATTGAACATCTGGTACTTCTTGCCGGCGCGCAGGCCGGTGGCGAAGGCCAGTTCGTCGTTGCCGCACAGCAGGCTGGCGCGCCACTGCGGCACCGCCTTCTGCAGGGCGTTGCCCAGCGCGCGGTACAGCGCCGGATCGGCGGCCAGGCGTTCGTCGTACGGCGGGTTGCAGACCACCGCGCCGATCTCCTGTTCGGGCGCGGCCAGGTCGGCCACATCGGCGCGGGTGAAGCGGATCGCGTGGGCGACGCCCGCGACCTCGGCGTTCTCGCGTGCCGCCTGGATCGCGGTCGGATCGATGTCGCTGCCGTGGATGACCGGCTTCAGCGCGGCCAGGCCAGCGGCCTCACGGTCACGCGCTTCGCTCTGGATGGTCTTCCAGACGGACTTGTCGAAGCCCAGCCAGCGGCTCGGCGGCAGGCTGCCATGACGCATCAGGCCGGGAGCGACGTCGGCGGCCATCAGCGCACCTTCGATCAGCAGGGTACCGCTGCCGCACATCGGATCCAGCAGGCCACCACCGGCAGCGTGCAGGCGCGGCCATTGCGCGCGCAGCAGCAGCGCGGCGGCCAGGTTTTCCTTCAGCGGTGCCTCGTGGGCAGCACCACGCCAGCCACGGCGATGCAGCGGGCCGCCGCCGAGATCGATCGACAACGAGGCACGGCCCTTGCGCAGCGACAGGTTGACGCGCACGTCGGGCAGATCGGTGTTGACCGAGGGGCGTTCCAGGCCTTCATCGCGCATGCGGTCGACGATGGCGTCCTTGATCCGCTGCGCGGCGAAGCGGGCGTGGGTGATCTTGTCGCCGGACACGTGCGCGTCCACCGCCAGGGTCATCTCCGGCGTGATGTGCTCGTGCCACGGCAGCGCACGCACGCCGTCATACAGGGCCTGCTCATCCGGACACTCGAACTCGTCGATGGGCCACAGCACGCGGCTGGCCAGGCGCGACCACATCACGATCCGCAGCGCCTGCGCCAGTTCGCCCTCGGCGTTGACGCCGGCAATGGTGGCAGTGGCCTTGCCAAGGCCCAGGGCCGACAGTTCATCGGCAAGCAGGTATTCCAGGCCCTTGGCGCAGGAGACGAAGAATTTCACGGGATCGGTTCGCAGGTGGTCGGGCGCGGCACAGGGGCCGGGCCGGTCGGAAAGGAGGGCCGTAGGCACGGCCGGCAGGCCCGCGCCGGGGGCGGCGGGGCTGCCATTGTAGTCAATGCGGGCGGGCGCGCCGTGCGCCCGGGCTTCACAGTTGCCGCAGCAAGCGTTCGAAGGCCTGCGCGGAAGCCTCCACGTGGCGCTCGAGGCGGTGGCCGTCGTCGACCAGCAGCAGCTGCGCCGAGCGCGCCTGCGCCCACGCGATCACTCCCGCTGCTGGCACCACGTCGTCATGCCAGGCCTGGACCACGGTGGTCGGCACGGCGGCGGCGTCCAGCGCCGGCATCGGGCCCATCGTGGTCGGCGGCACCATCAGGAACAGGCCGGCCACCGGTACCTGCAACGAGGCGATGGCGGAAATGTAGGCGCCCAGGCTGGAACCGGCCAGCACCACCGGCCCCTGCCGGGCCGCGATGGCGGCGCGCTCGACCAGGCGGCGCAGGCGGGTCGGCACGTCGCCTACCCGGCTGACCTCGCTCATCGCGTCCAGGTCGGTGTAGTCCGGGCGCTCATGGGTCCAGCCCAGGCGCTGCGCCACGTCGGCCAGCGCGGTGACCTTGGTCGCTTCCGGGCCGCTCTCGAAGCCATGCGACAGGATGCAGTGGCCGCGGCTCATGCACGTGCTCCGTGCGAGCGGGCCAACGAGGAAAGAGAAGGCAGGTTCATGCCGCAATGCTAGCATCGCCGGATGCCCAACCCGCTCCTGCCCGGCCTGCAGCTGCAGCCCCTGCCCTACGAAGACCGTCTGCCGCTGCGCGACCCGGCCACGCTGGAGATGGTGGTGATCCACTGCACCGAACTGCCCGATCTGGCGACGGCCCGCGAGTACGGCGAGCGCGTACTGTACGACAGCGGCGCCGGCAACAGCGGGCACTTCTACATCGACCGCGATGGCAGCGTGGTGCAGTACGTGGCACCGGAACGCGTGGCCCATCACGTGCGCGGCATGAACGCGCATACGCTGGGCATCGAGCTGGTCAATACCGGGCGCTATCCAGACTGGTTCGACAGCCGCCACCAGGCGATGGACGAGGCCTACACCGAGGCACAGCTGCAGGCGCTGGAACAGCTGCTGCTGGCGCTGGTGGCGCACTACCCGTCGCTGCGACGGATTGCCGGGCATGACCAGCTGGACCTGGAACGGGTGCCGGCCAGCGACGATGCGACGTTGACGGTGGCGCGCAAGCGCGATCCGGGGCCGCTGTTCCCGTGGGCGCGGGTGCTGGCGAAGGTGCCGTTGCAGCCGGTTGGGTAAGCGGCAGGGCTGCGCCCTGCACCCGCAGAGGCAACGGCAACGTCAACGTCAACGTCAACGTCAAACGCTGGCATTCCGTGGGATGGCGGGGTGGGTCCGGTTGCGGACACCCCCGCAACCGGCCCCACCCCGCCTTCGACAGTTCTCCGCGATCCTTCGAATCGACACGGGGTCGGATCCCGTTGCTACGCAACGGGCTCTGACCCGATTTTCGGTTGATGGGGTCAGAACCATTCTCCGTTGGAAAACGGATCCGACCCCGCGCGGCTCAGGCGCCGGTCGCCACCGGGCGGCTGCTGTCGCTGACCCACCCGCTCCAGGAGTCGGCGTAGATGCGCGCGCCGGACAGGCCCGCCGTTTCCATCGCCAGCAGCAGATGGCAGGCGGTCACGCCGGAGCCGCACATCAGCACCACCTGCTGCGGATCGCGGTTGCCGATCACGCCCTGCAGTTCGGCGCGCAGCGCCTGTGGGTCGCGCAGGTGGCCATCGAGTACGTTCAAGGCGAACGGGCGGTTGACCGCGCCCGGCACGTGGCCGGCGACCGGGTCCAGCGGCTCGACGTCACCGCGGAAGCGCTCACCCGCGCGCGCGTCGACCAACCAGCCCGGCGCGTGCTTCAGCCGTGCGCTGATTTCATCGGCGTTGGCGATCTGGGTGGTGTCGAAACGGCCCGGGTAGGCAGGTAACGCCGTCACTTCAGTCGGCCCGCTCGCCAGCGCGTGACCGGCGGCCTGCCAGGCGGCAATACCGCCGTCGAGCACGGCCACCCGGGTGTGCCCGATCAGCCGCAGCAGCCACCACAGGCGCGAGGCGGCCATGCTGCCGTCGCTGCCGTCGTAGACCACCACCTGGGTTTCGGGACCGATGCCCCACGTGCCGAGCTTCGCGGCGAACGCATCGCTGTCCGGCAGCGGGTGCCGGCCGTGGCCGCTTCGGGTCAGATCCGACAGATCACGGTTGAGATCGGCATGCACCGCAGTCGGTATGTGCCCTGCCAGATACTGGCCGCCCGCAGCCTGCGGATCGGCCAGCGAAGCACGCGCATCGACCACGCGCACGGCGGTGCTGGCGGTGGCACGCGCGTCGACGACGCGCACGCCTGCGCCCAGCGCAGCGGCAAGGGTGGTGACATCGACCAGGGTGGTCCACGGCGGATCGATCGGCTTCATTTCACTTGCTCCAGGCGACGACGCAGGTTGTAGAGAATGGCGGCGGTCGCGCCCCAGATGCGCTGCCCCGGCCAGCCATACTCCAGGACGTGGCGGACCCGGCCGCGATGAGTGATTTCGACCTGGCGCAGGCTGTCGGGCGCCATCAGATAATCCAGCGGCACCTCGAACACTTCGGCCACTTCGCTGGGCTGCGGCACCGGCACGAAGTCCGGATCGACCACCGCCACCACCGGCGTGACCCGGTAGCCGGTGATGGTGACGAAGGGATCGAGATACCCCAGCGCCTGCACCTGGCCGGGCGCCAATGCGATTTCTTCCTGGCTCTCGCGCAGCGCGGCCGCCAATGCGTCGCGGTCATCGGGTTCGGTGCGGCCGCCGGGGAATCCGACCTGGCCCCCGTGCGTGCGCAGGGTTTCGGTGCGGCGGGTCAGGATCACCTGTGCGCCGTTGGCGCGCGGGACGATGCCGGCCAGCACCGCAGCCTCCACCGGAGGCCCGGGCGGCAGCAGGTCGATCAGCTCACTGCGGTTCCAGCCGTCGCCGGCCGGCGGTTGGGCCAAGGGGTGCAGCGCGCGCATCAGTCGCTCGTGGTCGGCCAGCGAGCCACGCAGCGATTGCTGCAGTTGTTCGCGCAGGGGCTGCACGCGGCGCAGGATGCGGCTGCGTTCCTCGTTGCTCATCGACGACCACCGCGCGATCTCATCGATATGCCGCGCGCAGCCGGTGCATTGCCGGTGCGGATCCAGCGTGCACACTCCGATGCAGGGACTTGCGACAACACGCGCCGTTTCTTCCATTGTTTGCACCCGGCAACAGTAGCGCGATCGGGCTGAATTTGCGCGGGTGGCCCGGCCCAACGGTAGAGTCGACTGTCAGTCGACGCTCGCGCGCAGCGCGGGCGTTTCACCGCCAGGGGCTGCACAAACAGAAACGCGCCGGTGGGATCACCGGCGCGTTTCGTTTGCTGTTTCGATTTACTTGACGCTGACCAGCTTGATCTCGAACTGCACAGCCACGTTCGGCGGGAACGGGGTGCGCGGGTCGGCACCGTAGGCCTGGTCCGGCGGCAGGGTGACTTCCCACTTCGAGCCGGCCGGCATCTGCAGCAGGGTCTCGCGCATGGCCTTCATTTCAACTTCGCTGACCTTGATCGACGGGATCTGCTGGGCAGGGCGGGCTTCGGTCGGGCGCTGGCCGTACGGGAACGGACCGGCCACTTCCAGCTGCACGGTGCTGGCCTGGGTCGGCTTGGCGCCCTTGCCGGCTTCGATCACGCGGTACTGGACGCCGCTCGGCAGGGACTGCACGCCGGCCTTGGCCTTGTTCGCCGCGATGAACTGATCGCTCTTGGTCTTGTTTTCGGCAGCCGCCTTTTCGTACTCGGCCTTGGCAGCCTGGGCACGGCCCTGCTCGCGCTTCTGGAACGCTTCAACGGCCGGCTTCAGCTGCTCGGCGGTGATCGCCGGCTGCTTCTTGGCGTAGGCATCCTGCAGGCCCTTCACCACCGAGTTGATGTCCAGCTGCTCACCGCGACCGGTCAGCTCCGCCAGGTTGTTGCCGTAGTCGTAACCGAAGTAATAACTCAGCTTGCCCTTCTCGGACGCGATGTCCTGGGCGAAGGCATTGCCCGTCAGGGCCAGGGCCGCGACGGCGACCGCGATAGAACGCAACTTCATCAAACAGTTCTCCAGGGGTGGTAACTCAGGGACGTTCTTCGCCGCCCTGAGGCGACGGGTTAGGATAACGGGCGCAACGTGTAACCGCTACTCACGATGCAGGCTATGACCCGTCTGCGTTTGCAGAGTTCAATATCACTTTTTTTTAACGTTCCAGGAGTTTCCCCGTGGCCGATGCCCTGATCGCTGTTGCCGACGAAGGCGCCATCCGCACCGTGACCGTCCAGCGCCCGGACAAGCTCAATGCCCTGAACGCCGCGACCCTGCAGGCGCTGGCCGATGCCTTCAGGGACGCCGCTGCCGATCCGGAGGTGCGCGTGGTGGTGTTGACCGGGGCGGGCCCGAAGGCCTTCGTAGCCGGTGCCGACATCGCTGAAATGAACACCCTCAGCGCCGTTCAGGGACGTGATTTCTCGCTGCTGGGCCAGGCCCTGATGCGCCAGATCGAACGCATGCCCAAGCCGGTCATCGCGCGCGTGAACGGTTTCGCGCTGGGCGGCGGGCTTGAGCTGGCGATGGCGTGCCACCTGCGCATCGCCGCCGATACCGCCAAGGTCGGCCAACCGGAAATCAATCTCGGCCTGATTCCCGGCTTCGGCGGCAGCCAGCGCCTGCTGCGCCTGTGTGGCCGCGCCGCCACCCTGGAGCTGTGCCTGCTGGGGGCGCCGATCAACGCCGCGCGTGCGCTGGAACTGGGCATCGTCAACGAAGTCGTGCCGGCCGACGCGCTGGACAACCGTGTACAGGACGTCGCCCGCCAGCTGGCACGCTCAGCGCCGCTGGCCCTGCGTGGCCTGCTCGACGCGGTGCACGTGGGCGGCGAGTGCAGCCTGGAGGCCGGGCTGGAATACGAAAGTGCGCAGTTCGGCCTGCTGTTCGCCACCGAGGACATGCGTGAAGGCACCAGTGCCTTCCTGCAGCGCCGCCCGCCGGCCTTCCAGAACCGCTGACGCCATGGCATCCCGACCCAACCCCGCGCAGTTGTTCGCCCGGGTCCAGGCAGACGATCTCGATGGCGCCCTGCAGGCGGGGCTGATGGACTACGTCGCCCGAGCCGGCGACGAACAGCTGCTGCTTGGCCACCCGGACCTTCCGCAGCGGCTGCAGCAGGCCCAGCAGCAACTGCGTACGGCCTGGGCCGCACGCGAACGCTATCGCGCCCGCGCGGTGCGCCTGGCCCGCCGCGAAGCCGAGCGCGATGCACGTCGCACCCCGCCCCCGGCGCCGGACGTGAAGCCCCCCCTGCCCGCCGCGGCGGCCGCGATTCTCGCCCGGGCCAAGGCCCGCGTCACCGGCAAGGAGCCGTAATGGCCACCGCGAAGAAGACTGCCCGCGCACCGGCGCGGCGCGGCGGCCGCATGCCGCGCGCCGACGTGGTGGAAATGTTCACCCGCCTGCGCGAGCTCAATCCGCACCCGAAGACCGAGCTTGAGTACAGCTCGCCGTTCGAACTGCTGGTGGCCGTGGCGCTGTCCGCCCAGGCCACCGACGTCGGCGTCAACAAGGCCACCCGCCGCCTGTTCCCGGTCGCCAACACGCCGGCGAAGATCCTCGCGCTCGGTGAGGATGGCCTGAAGCCGTACATCGCCACCATCGGGCTGTTCAACGCCAAGGCGAAGAACGTGATCGCCACCTGCGCGATCCTGCTGCAGAAGTACGGCGGCGAAGTGCCGCGCGACCGCGAAGCGCTGGAAGCGCTGCCCGGTGTGGGCCGCAAGACCGCCAACGTGGTGCTCAACACCGCCTTCGGCGAGCCGGTGATGGCGGTGGATACGCATATCTTCCGCGTCTCCAACCGTACCGGCCTGGCCCCCGGCAAGAACGTGCGCGAAGTGGAGGACACGCTGGTGAAGGTGATTCCGGCCGAGTTCCTGCTCGACGCGCACCATTGGCTGATCCTGCATGGCCGCTACGTGTGCAAGGCGCGCAAGCCGGATTGCCCGGGCTGCGTGATCGCCGACCTGTGCCGGTTCAAGGAAAAGACCACGGCCGAGACGTGACACGGATCGTGTTGTGACGAAACGAAGACGGCGGGCACCAGGCCCGCCGTCCGCGTGTATGGACAAGGGTGCTTCAGGAGATCAGAACGACAGGTCGCCCCAGACGCCGAATTCCTTGGTCTTGTCGTTCTTCTTGTCGCTGGCGTTGGCCAGGTGCGTGTACTTGTACACGGTCGACAGCTTGAGGTTCTTCATGACCGGGAACTCGACGCCGACGTTCCAGTACTTGTCGCTCAGGGTCGGGTCCAGGGTCTTGCTGACGTCGGTGTCATCGTAACGACCGAACACGTTGATGCCGCCGTCGGTCACGCGCACGCTGCCCCACACCGACCAGCCACTGGTCTTGTCGGTGGCAACGGTCAGCACGTTGTTGAGGTTCTTGGCCTGGAAGTACTCGCCGCCGACGCGGAAGTTGCTGTCGGCGTAGGCCACCATCGCGTTGGCGCGGGTGTAGGTGTTCTCGGCGCTCTGGATGTCGGTTTCCTTGCCCAGCTTGCCGCTGTAGCCGCCGACGGCGACCACGAAGTTCTCGTTCGGGGTGTAGGCCACGCGGCCTTCCACGTCCATGCCCTTGCTGCGGGTCGGGTTCTTGTAGCCGGCGCCGGACACGACCGAGACGGCGTAGTTGAAGTTGTTGCCCAGGTTGCCGAAGCCATGCAGGCCCCAGTCGGACGAGTTGCCGTACTTCAGGCGGTCGGTCAGGGTGTTCTCGACATAGCGCATGCCGTAGAACTTCTCGACGTACGGGATCCACGGCATGTCGGCGGCACCGACGCGCAGGTTGAAGGCCGGGTCGAAGCTGCCCTGCACGTAGGCCTTCTTGACGAACAGTTCGGTGTTGCCGATGGCCGAGCTGTACTGGAAGTCGGTGGTCAGGTTGGCCGACCAGATGTCGTTGAACTTGTGGTCGACGGTCAGGTAGAAGCGCTTGACGTCCAGGCCGGTGCCGCTGGCGGCGGTGTCCTTGCCGTTGCTGGTCTTGTCGATGTTGGTCAGGTCGAAGAACATGCGACCGCCAATCTTGTTGTCATTGACCAGCTTGGCCAGCTTGTCGACGCTGGTCTGGGTCTTCTGCGCACCTTCCAGGGCCTGCGCCTGGGTGATGTTCACTTCGGACTGCGCGTCGGACTGCGCCTGCAGCGCCTGCGAATCGTTCTGCAACTGCTGGACCTGGGCCTGCAGCGCAGCGATCTGTGCCTGCAGCTGCTGCAACTGTGCCTGGGACACGCCCGAGCTGGCGGGGGCTGCGAAGGCGTCGGCGGAAACCAGACCGAGGCTTGCAACGACCGCGGCGGCGAGCAAATGGGAACGCATTTTGGATTTCTCCAGAGGGTTGGAATGGCTTGGGCAGAACGCCACGCCGGCAGGCCGGTCAAGCGTTTTGCGAACGTTCCGTTAAAACCATGACAGCCGAATGACAGATTGAGCACCAACCCCAGATTTCTTCGTGCGGTCATGCGTACGACTCATTTGCGCGCACATGCTTATCGATCCCTTGCGCCCCATGGCGTGGTGTATCGGCACCGACACGCGGGCAAGCCGCCGGGTGACCCTGGTCCGCACCGCCCGGCTTCGCGCGGATGACGCGGAATCCCTGCGCAACGCCAGGCGCAGACCGCGCGAAGGGAGGCAGCCGTCATCTCACCGGCCACCTATGCAAGGTGACCGCAACCGGCGCCGGCGCACCTCCCTTGTGCCCGCACGACCGCCTCAGCCGCTGCGCGAAACCTTCAGGGCCCGCGCTGCGCAAGCGCCAGCCAGCGCTGTAACGGATGCGTCATACAACGGTCCCCGCGCTGTCATCGAACCGTTATGGAATGTGCGCCGGGCGGGTAACCCCGCATTCCAATCAACCCAGGAGCCACCCCGTGATCCACGCCTTCAAGTCGCGCGTTGCCGTTGCCGTCTTCGCAGCGTCGTCCGTGTTCGCCGCCAACGCCGCTGAAATCACCGGCGCGGGCGCCTCGTTCATCTACCCGGTGATGTCGAAGTGGTCGGCCGACTACAACGCTGCCACCAGCAACAAGGTCAACTACCAGTCGATCGGTTCCGGCGGCGGCATTGCGCAGATCAAGGCCAAGACCGTTGATTTCGGCTCTTCCGATGCACCGCTGAAGCCGGAAGAACTGGCCGCCTCGGGCCTGGCCCAGTTCCCGTCGGTGATCGGCGGCGTGGTGCCGGTGGTCAACGTGGCCGGCATCGCCCCGGGCGCACTCAAGCTGGACGGCACCGTGCTGGCCAACATCTTCCTGGGCAAGATCAAGACCTGGAACGACCCGGCCATCGCCGCGCTGAACCCGGGCGTGACCCTGCCGAGCGCCAAGATCACCGTCGTGCACCGCTCGGATGGTTCGGGCACCACCTTCAACTTCGTCAACTACCTGTCCAAGGTCAGCCCGGAGTGGAAGAGCTCGGTCGGTGAAGGCACCTCGGTCCAGTGGCCGGCCGGCATCGGCGGCAAGGGCAACGAAGGCGTTGCTGCCTACGTGAAGCAGATCAAGGGCGGCATCGGCTACGTCGAGCTGTCCTACGCACTGCAGAACAAGCTGTCGTACACGGCGATGAAGAACGCTGCCGGCAGGTTCGTGCAGCCGAGCGATGCATCGTTCGCCGCCGCTGCCGCCAGCGCCGACTGGGCCAGCGCCAAGGACTTCTACCTGGTGATGACCAACGCCCTGGGCGCCGAGTCCTGGCCGATCACCGCCACCAACTTCATCCTGGTGCACAAGAAGCCGAAGAACGCTGCCAACGGCAAGGCCACCCAGGAGTTCTTCCGCTGGGTCTACAAGAGCGGCGACGCCCAGGCCCGCCAGCTGGACTACGTGCCGCTGCCGGACAGCCTGGTCCGCCAGATCGAGACCTACTGGTCGCAGAACCTGAAGTAAGCACGTTCCCCCGCAGGAACGGGGCCGGCGGGTCCTCTCTCCCCCGCCGGCCCCAACCGGGCGCGAGATCCTCGAGATCTCGCGCTCTTCTGTTTTCGGGGATGCATGCATCTGCCTCTGCAGCGCCGAGCCCACGCTCGGCTGGGTGCTGGAGCGTGCGGACCGACGGTCCGCACCTACCGAGGGCAGGGAGCCGTCGAACATGGCTTGACTCCACAAGGGCCAACCGGCCGCCATACCGGTGCGCAGATCCGGGGTCTCCGGGGCTCTGCCGGATGGGGGCCAACCCGGTGAAACCCTTGTCAGAACGTGATCCAGGACACCTCTGTCATGGTCGTAATACGGCTGTAACAAAAACATCATTTCATAGCCGCATCCGCCGACCACGTCGGCTCTTCCCCGCTATGGAGTGACCATGAAACTGCACTCGGCCGGCCTTGCCGCCCTTTCCCTGGCCATCGCCCTGGGCCTGTCGGCCTGCGGTGGCGACAAGCAGGCCGCGCAGCAGCCGGCGGCCGACGGTGCCGCTGCCCCGGCCGCTGCCGGTGCCAAGGTGACCGCCGAAGTGTCCGGCGCGGGCGCGTCCTTCATCTTCCCGCTGGTCTCCAAGTGGTCGGCCGACTACAACGCCACCACCGGGGCCAAGATCAACTACCAGTCGATCGGCTCCGGCGGCGGCATCGCCCAGATCAAGGCCGGCACCGTCGACTTCGGCTCCTCCGACAAGCCGCTGAGCAGCGAAGAGCTGGCACAGGCCGGCCTGGCCCAGTTCCCGTCGGCCATCGGCGGCGTGGTGCCGGTGGTCAACATCGAAGGCCTGGAAGCCGGCAAGCTGCGCCTGAGCGGCGCCCTGCTGGCCGACATCTTCCTGGGCAAGGTCAAGACCTGGAACGATCCGGCCATCGTCGCCGCCAACCCGGGCGTGAAGCTGCCGGACGGCAAGATCACCCTGGTCCACCGTTCGGACGGTTCGGGCACCACCTTCAACTTCTCCAACTACCTGTCCAAGGTCAGCCCGGAGTGGAAGAGCAAGGTCGGCGAAGGCACCTCGGTGCAGTGGCCGGACGGCGTCGGTGGCAAGGGCAATGAAGGCGTCGCTTCGTACGTGAAGCAGATCAAGGGCTCCATCGGCTACGTCGAGCTGGCCTACGCGCTGCAGAACGGCATGCCGTACACCGCCATGCAGAACGCCGCCGGCAACTGGGTCGAGCCCAGCGCGGAAACCTTCGCCGCGGCGGCCGCCAGCGCCGACTGGGCCAGCGCCAAGGACTTCAACCTGGTCATCACCAACGCCCCGGGCGAGCAGGCGTGGCCGATCACCGCCACCAACTTCATGCTGATGCAGAAGCAGCCGAAGGACGCCAAGCGCAACCAGGACACCCTGGCCTTCTTCAAGTGGGCCTTCGAGAACGGCCAGGCCCAGGCCAACGAGCTGCACTACGTGCCGCTGCCGGCCGAACTGGTCAAGCAGATCGAGGCCTACTGGGCGACCGACCTGAAGTGACGGACTCGACGGTGCCCGCCCCGCGCGGGCACCGCTTCCACGCCGTGCCGCCCCGCCCCTTCCTGGCCCTGCCGTCCCCATGAATGCCATCGCCCAGCCTGTAGCCGCCCCGTCCACGCGTGATGCGCGTGATGCCCGCAACGACAAACTGTTCCGATGGGTGCTGGTCGGCACCGTCATCTTCGTCCTGATCGCCCTGGCCTGCGCCGCGCTGTCGATGCTGTGGGGCGGCCGCCATGCCCTGCAGATGCAGGGCCTGAGCTTCTTCTTCTCCGCCGACTGGAATCCGGTCGAAAACAAGTTCGGCGCGCTCGCCCCGATCTACGGCACCCTGGTCACCGCCGTCATCGCGATGGTCATCGCCGTGCCGGTCAGCTTCGGCATCGCCTTCTTCCTCACCGAAGTCGCACCACGCTGGCTGCGTGGCCCGGTCGGCACAGCCATCGAACTGCTGGCCGGCATTCCCTCGATCATCTACGGCATGTGGGGCCTGTTCGTGCTGGTGCCGGTGATGACCGAGTACGTCACGCCGTTCCTCAACGAGACCCTGGGCGAATGGCCGATCATCGGCCCGATGTTCCAGGGCCCGCCGCTGGGCATCGGCATGCTCACCGCCGGTTTCGTGCTGGCGATCATGGTCATTCCGTTCATCTCCTCGGTGATGCGCGAAGTGTTCCTGACCGTGCCGACCCGCCTGAAGGAATCGGCCTATGCGCTGGGCTCCACCAAGTGGGAAGTGAGCTGGGACATCGTGCTGCCCTACACCCGCTCGGCGGTGATCGGCGGCATCTTCCTCGGCCTCGGCCGCGCCCTCGGCGAGACGATGGCGGTGGCCTTCGTGATCGGCAACAGCGTGCGCCTGTCGCCGTCGCTGCTGGAACCGGGCACCACCATTGCTGCGCTGATCGCCAACGATTTCGGTGAAGCCACTGAAACCTACCGTTCGGCCCTGCTGCTGCTCGGCTTCGTCCTCTTCATCGTCACCTTCGTGGTGCTCGCCATCGCCCGCCTGATGCTGATGCGCCTGTCCCGCAAGGAGGGCAACTGATGTCCAGCACCGCTGACTCCCTGTACCTGCGCCGCCGCATCGGCAATGTCGTTGCGATCACCGCCTCCTGCGCCACCGCGCTGTTCGGTTTGTTCTTCCTGGGCTGGATCCTGTTCACCCTGGCCTCCAAGGGCCTGGCCGGCATCAACCTGGATCTGTTCACCAAGATGACGCCGCCGCCGATGCAGGAAGGCGGCCTCGCCAACGCGTTCTTCGGCAGCGCCGTGATGTGTGCGCTGGCCATCGGCATCGGCACCCCGCTGGGCGTATTGGCGGGCACCTGGCTGGCCGAGTACGGCAATGCCCGCAAGGCCGGCACCGTGGTCCGCTTCGTCAACGACATCCTGCTGTCGGCCCCGTCCATCGTGCTCGGCCTGTTCGTCTACACCCTGTACGTGATGCAGACCGGCGGCAACTTCTCGGCGTTCGCCGGTGCGCTGTCGCTGGCCTTCATCGTGCTGCCGGTGGTGGTACGCACCACCGACGAGATGCTGCGCCTGGTGCCCTCGCAGATGCGCGAAGCGGCCCTGTCGCTGGGCATCCCGCAGTGGAAGGTGATCGTGCAGGTGCTGTACCGCAGTGCCTCGGCCGGCATCATCACCGGCATCCTGCTGGCACTGGCCCGCATCTCCGGCGAGACCGCACCGCTGCTGTTCACCGCCTTCGGCAACCAGTACTGGAACAACAACATCTTCCAGCCGATGGCCTCGGTGCCGGTGGTGATGAACCAGTTCGCCGGCAGCCCGTATGAATCCTGGCAGGTGCTGGCCTGGGCCGGTGCCCTGGTGCTGACTGTCTTCGTGTTGCTGGTCAGCCTTGCCGCCCGCGGCATCCTGCTGCGCAACCGTATCTCCCATGACTGACCTTTCCGTGGATAACGCCATGAACGACCTTTCCAACGCCGTGCCGATGCAGCGCATCGCCGTGCCGTCCTCGCACGAGAGCCTGCACACGCCGTCGCCGGTGAAGCTGGCTGCGCGTGGACTGGACTTCTACTACGACAAGTTCCACGCCCTGAAGGGCATCAACCTGGAAATCCCGGAAAAGCGCGTGACCGCGCTGATCGGTCCTTCCGGTTGCGGCAAGTCGACCCTGCTGCGCATCTTCAACCGCATCTACGCGCTGTACCCGAAGCTGGAAGCGCGCGGTGAAGTGCTGCTGGACGGCGAGAACATCCTGTCGCCGAAGTACCCGATGAACCGCCTGCGCAGCAAGGTCGGCATGGTGTTCCAGAAGCCGGTGCCGTTCCCGATGACCATCTTCGAGAACGTGGCCTACGGCATCCGCCACCACGAGAAGCTGAGCAAGGCCGACATGGCCGACCGCGTCGAGCAGGCGCTGCGCCAGGGCGCGCTGTGGGACGAAGTGAAGGACAAGCTGGGGCAGAGCGCACTGGGCCTGTCCGGCGGCCAGCAGCAGCGCCTGTGCATCGCCCGTGCCGTGGCCCTGCGCCCGTCGGTGCTGCTGCTGGACGAGCCGACCTCGGCGCTGGATCCGATCTCGACCAGCCGCATCGAGCAGCTGGTGGAAGAACTCAAACACGAGTACACCATCGTGATCGTCACCCACAACATGCAGCAGGCCGCTCGCGTGTCCGACTACACCGCCTTCATGTACCTGGGCGACCTGATCGAGCACGACCGCACCGAAGTGATCTTCTCGCAGCCGTCGCAGCGGCAGACCGAGGACTACATCACCGGCCGCTTCGGCTGAAACGTCAGTCGAGCACGGCTCGACCCTGCAGACACCATCAGTCGAGCGTGGCTCGACTCTACAGAGTGGAACAACCATGAACCTTCCCAACGACCACATCGTCAAGAGCTACGACGAAGAGCAGCAGCGCCTGGTGGCCGAGATCGTGCGCATGGGCGAGATGGCCGTCGCCCAGCTCGAAGCGTCGATGGACGTGATCGAGAAGCGCGACGAGAACGCTGCCCATCGCATCATCGCCAACGACGAGGCGATCGATGCGCTGGAACAGCAGATCAGCCACGACGTGATGCGCCTGGCGCTGCGTGGCCCGATGGCGCGCGACCTGCGCGAGATCCTTGCCGGCCTGCGCATTCCGGCCGACATCGAGCGCATCGGTGACTACGCTGCCAACGTCGCCAAGCGCTCGATCGCGCTGGGCAAGGTGCCCCCGCTGCCGCAGATCCAGGGCCTGCGTGCGCTGGGCCGCCTGGCCGCGCAGCAGGTCCGGCGTGCCATTGCCGCCTACCGCGACAACGATGCTGATGCCGCGCTGGAACTGCGTGAGGACGACGCCCGCCTGGACGCGCAGTACACCGCGCTGTTCCGCGAGCTGCTGACCTACATGATGGAAGACCCGCGCAACATCACCCCGTGCACGCACCTGCTGTTCATGGCCAAGAACCTGGAGCGTGTGGGCGACCACGCCACCAACATCGCCGAGAACGTATGGTTCCTGGTGCATGGCGAGCAGCCGCTGCCACCGCGTGAAAAGCGCGACGAGACCTCCAGCACCGGCCAGCCCTGACGCTGCACTGCAACACCGGAGTCGACTCCAAGGTGGCCGCTGTCCTGGTGACAGCGGCCTTCTTTTTTGGGGTGTTTCATCCGCATTGTGGGCGCCACGCGTGCCCGGTGCGGACCTGCCGGATGCTTCTGTAACAGATCTCACGAAAATTTGAGTTCTTGGCGAGGATTCGTTGAGTAGGATCGCTGCACCATCGATTCACCCCGGGCACCTGCCCGCCACCCAGGAGTAAGACCGATGAGCAGTTCCAACAAGACCCTGTCCCTGCTGACCGCTACCGCCCTGGCCGCCGGCCTGGGCATGACCGCCAGCGCCTCGGCGCTGAGCATGAGCGACCTCGCCCAGGGCTACCTGGTGGCCGGCCAGGCAGCCAAGGCCAGCACCGATGCCAAGGCCGCCGATACCAAGATGGCAGCCGACGCGACCAAGCACGCCGAAGGCAAGTGTGGTGCCGACGGCAAGACCGGCGAAGGCAAGTGCGGTGCCGACAAGGGCAAGGCTGCCGGCGCAGCGGGCGCCAAGGCCAAGACCGGCGACACGAAGTCGGCTGAAGGCAAGTGCGGCGAAGGCAAGTGCGGTGGCAAGCACTGACGTCCGCGCCAGCCTCGTCCACCCGCAGTCGCCGCTTCGCGCGGCGGCTGCAGGGTTGGGCCTGCGCCGGGCGCTGCTGCAGGATCTGCGTGACGCTCCGGCAGGCGACTTCGACTTCCTGGAATGCGCGCCGGAGAACTGGATCCATGTCGGCGGCCCGGCCGGTGATGCCCTGGCCGAACTGGCACACCGCCATCCGCTGAGCTGCCACGGCCTGTCGCTGTCGCTGGGCGGCAGTGCCGCCCTGGACACCCCGCTGCTGGAGCAGGTCGGCCGGTTCCTCGAAAAGCACCGCGTGCCGCTGTACAGCGAGCACCTGAGCTACTGCAGCGACGACGGCCACCTGTACGACCTGCTGCCGATCCCCTTCACCGACGAAGCCGTGCGCCATACCGCGCAGCGCATCCGCCGCGTGCAGGACCTGCTCGGCCGCCGCATCGCGGTGGAGAACGTGTCCTACTACCTGGCGCCGGAACCGGCGATGGACGAGCTGGCGTTCACCAATGCGGTGCTCGCCGAAGCCGACTGCGACCTGCTGCTGGACGTCAACAACGTCTACGTCAACGCCTGCAACCACGGCTACGATGCCGATGCCTTCATCGCCGGCCTGCCCGCGCAGCGCATCGTCTGCCTGCACGTGGCCGGGCACCTGGACGAGGCACCCGACCTGAAGATCGATACCCATGGCAGCGCGGTGATTGATCCGGTCTGGGAGTTGCTGGCGCGTACCTATGCTCGCATCGGCCCACGCCCCACCCTGCTCGAACGCGATTTCAATTTCCCGCCCTATGCGGAACTGCAGGGCGAACTGCAGACCATCCGCCGCCTGCAGGCCGCACACGCCGGGGCTGCACATGGCTGACGCTATCGACACCCTGCGCGCGCAGCAGCACGCGTTCACCGCGCACCTGCGCGATCCACAGGCGGTGCCGGCACCGGCCGGCCTGGATGCACGCCGGTTGGCGGTGTACCAGCACCTGCTGTTCAACAACCTGCTCGGGCTCCTGAGCAACGGTTTCCCGGTCTGCGTCCGCCTGCTCGGCGAACCGGCATGGAGCGCACTGGTGCGCCACTACTTCGCCACCCATCGCTGCCAGACCCCCCTGTTCACCGAGCTGGCCGCCGAGTTCGTGCAGTGGCTGCAGGCACAGCCGCAGCTGCCGCACCCGGCGCTGGCCGAACTGGCCCACTACGAGTGGGTGGAAACCGCGCTGTACCAGTTGCAGGCCGAGCCACTTCCTGCGCCTGGCGATGTCGATCCGCTGCGGGTGCCGCTGCAGCGTTCGCCGCTGGCGTGGCCGCTGCTGTACCAGTGGCCGGTGCACCGTCTCGGTGCAGAGGATGCGCCGACCCAGCCCCTCCCAGAACCCACCGGCCTGCTGGTCCGCCGCGAAGCCGACGGTGAAGTACGATTCGCCGCGCTCAGCCCCTTGGCGGTGCACCTGCTGTCCAGCATCGGTGAACAGCCTGGGCTGGAAGGCCGTACGTACCTGCAACGCCTCGCCACCACGCATGGGCTGGCCGAAGACGCGCTGGCCGGCCCCGGTGCCGCGCTGCTGCGGCAGTTCCTGCAGGCCGGCGTGATCGGCCCGCTCACCGCCCCGCCCTGACACCCCATTTGCGGAGATCCCCTGATGAACCTTCCGACCCTGGCCGCCGCGCGTGGCCAGCTGGACCGTCTCGCCCCCTGGTTGGCCCCGCTCGGCCTGCGCCTGCTGCTGGCCTGGGAATTCTTCGAATCCGGCCGCGAGAAGCTGCGCGGCCAGAACTGGTTCGCCGACCTGCAGGACGCCTTTCCATTCCCGTTCGACCAGTTGCCGGCCACCCTGAACTGGCAACTGGCGACCTGGTTCGAACTGCTCGGGGCGGCCTGCCTGCTGTTCGGTTTCGGCACCCGTTTCGCCGCCGCGAGCCTGCTGGTGCTGACCGTGGTGGCCACCTATGCGGTGCATTGGCCGATGGAGTGGAACTCGCTGGCCGACCTGGCCATGGGCTATGCGATCAGCGACCAGGGCTTCGGCAACTTCAAGCTGCCGGTGCTGTTCATGGCCATGCTGCTGCCGCTGATCTTCACCGGCGCCGGCAAGCTGAGCGTGGACGCCTGGTTGGCGCGGTGGTCTCCCTCGGCCACACCTGCGCGGCCAGCGGTTCGGTAGATGCCGACCTTGGTCGGCGCGTCATGTGCCAACCAAGGTTGGCACCTACCGGGTTCTGCGTTCGTGCCACCACGGTGGCTGGCATGGGCTGCGTGGCCGGGCGCTCAGGGATGCTCTGATAGAATTCACGCATGACTGACCCCATCCCCGCACCTGCCGCCGTTCCCGATTCCGCAGTTCCCCAGGCGCAGCGCGCGATGTCACAACGCTTCCGCGGCTTCCTGCCGGTGGTGGTGGATGTGGAAACCGGCGGCTTCGACAGCCAGCGCAATGCGCTGCTGGAAATCGCTGCGGTGCCGATCGAGATGGACGAGAACGGCCTGCTCTACCCCGGCCAGACCGCCAGTGCCCACGTGGTCCCGGCCGAGGGCCTGGAGATCGACCCGAAGTCGCTGGAAGTGACCGGCATCATCCTCGACCATCCGTTCCGGCTGGCCAAGGAAGAAAAAGCGGCGTTGGACCACATCTTCACTCCGGTGCGTGCGGCGATGAAGAAGTACGGCTGCCAGCGCGCGATCCTGGTTGGCCACAATGCCCATTTCGACCTCGGCTTCGTCAACGCGGCCGTGGCGCGGACAGGCCACAAGCGCAACCCGTTCCATCCGTTCAGCGTGTTCGACACGGTCACCCTGGCCGGTATCGCCTACGGCCAGACCGTGCTGGCGCGTGCGGCCACTGCCGCCGGGCTGGGTTGGGATGCGAATGAAGCGCACAGCGCGGTATATGACACCGAGCAGACCGCGCGGCTGTTCTGCACCATCGCCAACGCCTGGCCGCGGTAAGACAGCGCTTTCTGTAGAGCCGGGCCATGCTCGGCTGCACCTTTTTCCGCGCTGCCGCGCGGTGGTCGAGCACGGCTCGACTCTACAGGCCGACGTCGTTCCATCGATGCATGGTGGCGAATCATCGCCGCACAGTAGATCCACGCCATGCGTGGATGCGATCAACCAATGCTCGTGCGATCGCGGCCGTCGCTCTTGGCGCGGTACAGCGCGCGGTCTGCGCGCTGGTACAGCAGCGCCGGGGTGCGGTCGTCGGCATCCAGCTCCACCAGCCCCGCACTGAAGGTCACGCGCAGGCCTTCCACACCGGCCCAGTCGGGGTGGTCATGGAACAGGCCGCGCAGGCGCGCGCACAGCTGCGCGGCTTCCTCCAGGCGGGTGTCGTTGAGCAGCAGCGCGAACTCTTCGCCGCCGGTGCGCGCCGGCAGGTCGGAGTCGCGGCTGGCGGCTGCGATCAGCGTCGCCACCTGCACCAGCACGGCATCGCCGATGCTGTGGCTGTGGCGGTCGTTGACGTCCTTGAAATGGTCGATGTCCAGCACCACCAGGCACAGTGGATGACCACTGCGCTGCGAACGGGCGAAGTCACGCGCCAGCGTCTCGTCGAAGCCGCGGCGGTTGGCCAGCCCGGTCAGCGCATCCTCGCGGGCCTGGCGCTCGAAGGCTTCGGCCTGGCGCGCCAGGCGCTCGGCCAGCTCGGTCTTTTCCTGGTTCAGCGCCTGCAGGTGCACGGTCTTGGCCTGCAGGTCGAAGGTCGCGTCGTCCACCCGCCGCGCCAGGCGCAGGTTGCTGGCCTTCAGCTGCTGCAGCAGCAGGCGGTACAGTGCCACCAGGCCGGCCAGCAGCAACAGCCCGCCCAGCGCCTGCACGCTGCGCCGCTGCCACCAGAACGGCTCGACGCTGAAGCTCCACACCGCCTCCTGTTGGCCCCAGCTGCCGCCCGGATGCGCCGCAGCCACATGCAGGGTGTAGTCGCCCGGCGGCAGGCCAACGAACTCGACGCTGCGCTGCGGGCCACGCTCGACCCAGCCGGCATCGAGGCCGTCCAGCCGCGTGCGGTAGCGGATCCGGTCGGACATCAGGTAGCTCAGGCCGACATAGCTCACCGCCAACCGGCGGCCACCGGGAATGTAATTGCGATCCGGTCCCTCCCAGTGCACCGGCGCACCATCCACCTGCACGCTCTCGATCGCCGCCGGCGGCGATGGCCGCTCGCGGAAACGCTGCAGGCGTTGCGGGTCGACCGTGCTCAGGCCACCGGCGGTGACCACCCAGAACGTGCCATCCTGGCGCAGGATCGCCGATGGACTGGAGCTGCCATTGGCCTGTGCATTGGCCATGCCGTCGATCTCGTTGTAGCGCTCCAGCACCACCCGCGGCGTGCGGCCATCGGCCACCGCATTGAGGGTGGCCATGTCGGTGCGCAGCACACCACGGTTGCTGCTGATCCAGACATTGCCGAGGCGGTCCGGCACCAGCTGGAACACCGCGTCCACCGGCATGCCCTGCTCCAGGCCGACCCGCGCCAGCGCACCGTTGCGCCAGCGGTACAGGCCACGATCACTGCTGATCCACATCGCATCGCCCAGCTGGTGGAAACCGAACACGCTGCGGCCGCCCCCCAGCGGGGCCAGGTCGATCGACTGCACGTGGTCGCCACGCAGCACGCGGATGCCTTCGATGGTGCCGATCCACAGGTTGCCCTGGTGGTCATGCTCGAGCGCGGTGATCAGGCCGCCGGGCATGCCCGGCACGTTCGAGACCTGCACCCGGTCGCCGTCGATGCGCACCACGCCCTTCTGCGTGCCGGCCCAGACCACGCCCTGCGGGTCAACGGTGATCGCACGGATGTTGCCGCCCGGCATGCCGTCAGCCGCCGAATAGTTGTGGCGCAGGCCCCCATCGCGACCCAGCCGGTAAACGCCGTCGCCGAAGGTTCCCACCCACAGGTCACCGTCCGGCCCCTGTGCCAGGCTCAGTACCGAGGGCGCCTTGCCGCCGCGGTTGTGCAGCGGCACCGCGCGGAAACGACCGTCGCGGGTCTGGAGGTCAAGGCCGCTGGCGCTGCCGACCCACAGCTGGCGGTCGCGATCCTCGAACACCGTGCGCACGTAGTCGCCACTGAGCCCATCGCGCTCGGTGAAGCTGCTGAACAGTGTTTCGCGCAGGCGGTACAGGCCCCCATTGGCTCCCACCCAGATGCTGCCTTCGGCATCCTCGCGCAGGCTGACCACGCGTCCGCCCGGCAGGTTCAGGCCGGCCGGCAGCCGCTCCAGGCCATGGGCGGAAATGCGCAGCAGGCCCTGGTTCTCGGTACCCAGCCACAGATCGCCATGCCGGTCCTGCAGCATCGAGGTCATGTGCAGCTGGCCCGGCAGGCGGTGCACCAGCACCAGCTCGTCGTCCTCCACCCGGTACAGGCGCTCGCCGGCGACGATCCACAGCGCGCCATCCGGTGCCCGGTACGGCCACGACAGGCCGCTGCCGGCGCCCAGCCCCCACGCGGCGGGCGCGCGCTTGAGCACGCCGTCGTTGTCGCGCAGCACCAGCCCGTCGAGCGTGCCGACCCATACCCGGTCCTGTGCATCGACCACCAGCTTGGTGAAGCTCATCGCCATCGGCAGGTCCGCCGCCGGTGCCTGGTAGACGATGCCGGCATCCGGCGTCAGGTAGCCGATGCCCTTGCCTTCGTACAGCAGCCACAGCCGGCCCTGGCTGTCCATCTGCATGGACTGGATCAGCACCTGCGGTGTACCGGCCTGGTGCTCCCAGACCCGCCATTGGCCGTCGCTGCCGCGGTGGCTGACGTTGCCGCGCGAATCGCTGATCCACAGCCCGCCCTGGCGGTCGACGAACAGTGCGCCGATGCCGTTGTCGCGCAGGCCCGGGCGCGTACTGCGGTCGAACACGGTGAAGTCCAGTCCGTTGTAGCGCACCAGCCCTTCCCAGGTGGCGAACCACAGATGGCCCTCCGGCGTCTGTGCGATGTCGCGCAGCGAGTTGTGCGGCAGGCCGTTGCGCGAGGTCCATACGTCGATGGCGTAGTCGCGCAGCGGGGGCGCGCCCTCCTGTGCCGCCAGCGGCAGCGCGAGGGCCAGCAGCAACCACAGCAGGCCCTGCCGCAGTGCCCGCCTGAATCCTGATGCGCGGCGCTCCACCCAGCGCCCCTGGTCCCCCTGCCCGCCCATCACCGCAGCAGCGGCGGCCAGGTGCGGCTGCAGGGCGCGGCAGCGTGCGGGAACAGCCGGGCAGCGCGCACTGGCATGCCGGCGGGAACGGGCTGGCTCATCGAGGGGAGACTGGGGAGATGGGCAGATGATAGGCCAAACCCCGGCCCCGGCGTCACCGTCCGCGGCCCGCCGGCTCAGCCGGCGCGGCCGGGCGCCACCACCTGGGCACTGGCCGGCCACTGCACCACCGCCTCCAGGCCACCTTCGGCCCGGTTGCGCAGCCACAGCCGCGCGCCGTCCTTCTCGGCCAGGGCGCGGGCGATGGTCAGGCCCAGGCCGGCCCCGCCGGTCTGGCGCGAACGCGAGGTTTCCACCCGCACGAACGGATCGAACACCGCCTCCAGCTGCTCTTCGGCCAGGCCGGGGCCGTCATCGGCCACCACTACGGTGATCGCACCGCCGCTGCGCTCGACCCGTACCCGCGCCCGTTGCGCGTACATCACCGCGTTGTCCACCAGGTTGGAGAACAGGCGGTGCATGGCCAGCGGACGCAGCATCAGCACCGAACCACTGCCCCCCTCGAAGACCACGTCGGCGCCGCCTTCGGCGGTGTCCTCGACGATGCTCTCCAGCAGTGAATCCAGGTCGAGTGCGGCGCGCTGCTCGGCACTCTCGGCACTGCGGGCCAGTTCCAGGCCCTCGCGCACCAGCGCCTGCATCGCCGCCAGGTCACCGATCAGGCGCTCGCGCAGGGCTTCGTCGCTGACATTCTCCAGGCGCAGGCGCAACCGGGTCAGCGGCGTCTGCAGGTCATGGGTGATCGCCGCCAGCATCTGCGTGCGTTCGGCCAGGTGCCGCTGCAGGCGGTGCTGCATGGCGTTGAAGGCTTCGGCGGCGCGCTGCACTTCACGCGGCCCGCGCAGTGGCAACGGGTCGCGCTGCAGATCGTCGCCGAGATCCTCGGCAGCGGCGGCCAGTTCCTGCAGTGGCGCACTGGCCATGCGCGCAACGATATAGGCCAGCACGGCAATCGCCAGCACCAGCAGGGTCAGGAACCACGGGTCCACGGCGAGGATGCCGTTGTGCGCCACCGCCGGCGAGTCCAGCGCCAGTTTCAGCAGCGTGCCGTCGTTGAGGGTCACGTCCACCGCGCGGCACTTGGGCGGGATGAACGCCGGGTCGCGTTCGCGCGGCGGCCGCCGGTGACCCGGCGGTGGCGGCGGCAGCAGGTCCTGCAGCTTGGGAATGCAGGAGCGGAACGAAGCGAAGTGCACATGCGCGCGCGACACCGGTCCGGGGCGGTCTTCCAGCACTTCCATCAGCGCCGTGTCGGCACGCCCGAGGCGGGCTCCGGGCTGCAGCGCGCGCACGCTCGGCCCGCCGATCGCCAGCAGGCGCTCGCGCAGCTCCGGATTGCCGTCCAGCAGGTTGACGTAGCCCTGCAGGCGGTCGGCGATGCGGTTCAGGTTCTGCCGCTCGAACTCCTGCTGGCGCTTGGAAGTGGCCAGCATGGTCGCGCAGATCGCAGCCACCGCCATGCCCAGCAGCAGGATCACGAACAACCGCCCGACCATCGAGGACAGGAAATGGCGCAGGCGCTTCATCGCGGCTTATTCCAGGTTGACCGCGGAGGCCAGCACGTAGCCCTCGTTGCGCACGGTCTTGATCAGTCCGTCCGGGCCACCGTCGTCGCCCAGCTTGTTGCGCAGGCGGCTGACCTGCAGGTCGATCGCGCGGTCCTGTGCCTCGTAGTTGCGGCCACTGCTGAGCGCGACCAGCTGCTCGCGCGACAGCACCTTGTTGGCGTGCGCGATGAACACCCGCAGCAGGCGGAACTCGGCGCCGGACAGCACCACCACGCGGTCATCCGGATCGACCAGGTGGCGATGCTCCAGGTCGAACACCCAGCGCGAGAAGCGCGCACGGCGCACCGCCAGCGGCTCCAGGTTGGCCGGCAGCGCCTCGGTCCGGCGCAGCACGTTGCGGATGCGTGCCAGCAGCTCGCGCGGTTCGAACGGCTTGGCCAGGTAGTCATCGGCGCCCATTTCCAGGCCCAGCACGCGATCGATCGGCTCGGCGCGTGCGGTCAGCATGATCACCGGCGTGTTCGAACGCGCACGCAGGTCACGGCACAGGGTCAGGCCATCCTCGCGCGGCAGGTTGAGGTCGAGCACGATCAGGTCCACGTGCTCGCGGTCCAGCAGCTGGCGCATGGCGGTGCCATCGGCCGCCGTGCTCACCAGGTAACCGGCGCGGCCGAGCTGCTCGGCCAGCAGCGTGCGGATGTCGTTGTCGTCGTCGACGATCAGCAGTCGATGCATCGGGTTTTCAGTCTCCATGTCGCGATCATCCCGTGTCGGCAGCTGAACCGCATCCGGGGCAATGCGTACCAGTGTATCCACCCACGGGCGGGATACCTGTGGTTACGCGTATTCACCGACAGTGTTACATACAGACATACCCCGAGGATTGAGCCGTCCATCGCCCGGTCTTCACAATGCCCGCCAACGCCGCACGCGCGGCCCCGAGAGTGAAGCCACGACGTGACGTTCCGCCTGCTGCCCGCGACCCGCCGGAGTCGCCTGATACTGATCGCCCTGCTTGCCCTGATCGTCGCCGCGACCGCCTGGTGGCTGCTGCGCAAGCCCGCCGCGCCGGCGGTGGCCACCTCGCCGGTCAGCCGCGGTGACATCGAGCAGACGGTGGACGCCACCGGCGTGATCGATGCCTACAAGCTGGTCAGCGTCGGTGCGCAGGCCTCGGGCCAGATCAAGTCGCTGAAGGTGCAGCTGGGCGACACCGTGAAGGAAGGCGACCTGATTGCCGAGATCGACGCCACCACCCAGCAGAACCAGGTGCTCAACGCGCAGGCCTCGCTGGACCAGGTCACCGCCCAGCGCGCCGTCCAGCAGGCCACCCTGCGCCAGGCCGAACTGGAATTCGCGCGCCAGCAGCAGATGCTGGCCGCCGAGGCCACCTCGCGCCAGGAATACGATGCCGCCGAGGCGCAGCTGAAGACCGCCCGTGCCCAGCTGCAGTCCTACGAGGCGCAGATCAAGGGCCGCGAAACCGAGCTGGGCACCGCCCGCGCCAACCTGGCCTACACCCGCATCACCGCGCCGATGGACGGCACCGTGGTGGCGGTGGTGGCCGAGGAAGGCCGCACGGTGAACGCCAACCAGACCGCGCCGACCATCGTCATGCTGGCGCGGCTGGACGTGGTCACCGTCAATGCGGAGATCTCCGAGGCCGACGTGGTCAAGATCAAGGCCGGCATGCCGGTGTACTTCACCACGCTCGGCGACCCGGACCGCAAGTACCACGCCACGCTGCGCCAGATCAATCCGGCGCCAGCCTCGATCGCCAACGAGAATTCATCCAGCTCCAGCAGCTCCTCCAGTTCCAGTTCCAGCAGCGCGGTCTACTACAACGCGCTGTTCGACGTGGAGAACCCGGATGGCACGCTGCGCATCGACATGACCGCGCAGGTCTCGGTGCTGCTCAAGCAGGCCAAGGGCGTGCTGATGGTGCCGGCAGTGGCGCTGGGGCCGAAGCGCCGTGGCGACGAGCGCATGGTGCGGGTGCTGGACGACAAGGGCCAGCCGCAGCCGCGCAAGGTCACGGTGGGCATCAACAATGGCGCCTCGGCCGAGATCCTGTCCGGGCTGAAGGAAGGCGAGCGCGTGGTGGTTGGAGAAGCGGGTGCGGCCGGTGCCAGCGCCGGCGGCGGCAACCGCGGCGGCATGCAGATGCGGGTTGGCGGCCCGGGCATGGGGCGCCGATGAGCACGACGGCGCCGCTGCTGCGCCTGCGCGACCTGCGACGTGAATTCCCGGCCGGCGATGATGTGATCGCCGTGCTGCGCGACGTCAATCTCGACATCCACGCCGGTGAGATGGTGGCCATCGTCGGCCAGTCCGGCTCGGGCAAGTCGACGCTGATGAACATCCTCGGCTGCCTCGATCGTCCCACCCGTGGCAGCTACCAGGTGGCCAGCCGCGAAACCGGGAAGATGCAACCGGACGAACTGGCCGAACTGCGCCGCGAGCATTTCGGTTTCATCTTCCAGCGCTACCACCTGCTCGGCGACCTGGATGCGCGCGGCAACGTGGAAGTGCCGGCGGTGTACGCCGGCAGCCCCGGCCCGGTGCGCAACGCGCGTGCCGAGCAACTGCTGCAGCGGCTGGGCCTGAGCGACCGCATGCATCACAAGCCGGGCCAGCTGTCCGGTGGCCAGCAGCAGCGCGTGTCGATCGCACGCGCCCTGATGAACGGCGGCGAGGTGATCCTGGCCGACGAACCGACCGGCGCGCTGGACACGAAATCCGGCGAGGAAGTGATGGCGATCCTCGGCGAACTGCATGCCGAAGGCCACACCATCATCATCGTCACCCACGACATGAGCGTGGCCGAGCACGCGCAGCGCATCATCGAAATCCGCGATGGCGAGATCATCGCCGACCGCGCCAACCCGAATGCGCCGACCTACCGTGCGCAGCGCGAGGCCAGTACCGGCGTCGCCCGCGGCAACAGCTGGCGGGCCGCGCGCGACCGCTTCACCGAAGCGTTCCGCATGGCGCTGCTGGCGATGAACGCACATCGGCTGCGAACCTTCCTGACCATGCTCGGCATCATCATCGGCATCGCCTCGGTGGTCTCGGTGGTGGCGCTGGGCAATGGCTCCCAGCAGCAGATCCTGCAGAACATCAGCGCGCTCGGCACCAATACCATCGACGTCTATCCCGGCCGCGGTTTCGGCGACATGCGCTCGGCGCGCGTACAGACGCTCAAGGCCAGCGATGCCGAGGCACTGGCAAGGCAGAGCTACGTGGACAGCGCCACCCCCAGCGTATCGACTTCGGTCACCGCGCGTTACCGCAACCAGTCGTCCACCGCCCAGGTCAGCGGCGTTGGCGAGCAGTTCTTCCGGGTCAAGGGCGTGACCCTGCTCAGCGGCGGCTTCTTCGATGCCGATGCGGTCAAGGGCCTGGGCCAGGTGGCGGTGATCGACGAGAACACCCAGTCCCAGTTCTTTCCCGATGTCGACCCGGTCGGCCAGGTGATCCTGCTCGGCAACGTGCCGGCGCGCGTGGTCGGCGTGGCCAAGCGGCAGAGTTTCGGCTTCGGCGGCAGCACCAGCCTCAGCGTGTGGGTGCCGTACACCACGGTGATGTCGCGCATGCTCGGCCAGAGCCACGTGTCCAGCATCACCGTGCGCGTGGACGATGACACGCCGATGGACGCCGCGCAGGAAGCGATCACCCGCCTGCTGACCCTGCGCCATGGCACCGAGGATTTCTTCCTCAGCAACAGCGCCGAGATCCGCGAGACCATCGAGCAGACCACGCGCACGATGACCCTGCTGATCGGTGCCATCGCCGCCATCGCGTTGCTGGTCGGTGGCATCGGCGTGATGAACATCATGCTGGTATCGGTGACCGAGCGCACCCGCGAGATCGGGGTGCGCATGGCCGTCGGTGCACGGCAGAGTGATATCCGCCAGCAGTTCCTGATTGAAGCGGTGCTGGTCTGCCTGCTCGGCGGCGTGCTCGGTATCGGCCTGGCCCTGCTGCTGGGCTCGATGATCGGCCGCTTCGCCAGCGACTTCCAGGTGCTGTTCTCCACCGCCTCGATCGTCGCCGCGTTTGCCTGCTCGACCCTGATCGGCGTTGCGTTCGGCTTCCTGCCAGCGCGCAACGCCGCGCAGCTCGACCCGGTGGAGGCCCTGGCCCGCGAATGAAGATGATGACCCGACTGCCCTTCCCCGCTCCCCGGCACCTGCTGCTGGCCGGTGCCGTTCTACTCGCCCTGTCCGGCTGCGCGTCGGTCGGCCGCTACCCGGTGCACGACCCGGCCGTGGCGGCGCAGTATGGACGTGGCGATGCCACCCTCAACGCGCCAGCCGATGACCCGCGCAGCAGCCTGGATACACCGGGCCGCGACATCCGCCAGGACACCTGGTGGACCGGCTTCGGCGATGAACGCCTGGACCGCCTGGTGGCGCAGGCGCTGGCCGCCAACAGCGATCTGGCCGCCGCCGGCCTGGCCGTGCAGCGTTCGCGCCTGCAAGCCGGCCTGGCCAGCAACGCACTGTGGCCGCAGCCCTCGTCATCCGGCGTGAGCGGCAGCGCCAGCCGCGCCACCGACCAGTCTGATGATTGGCGCCGCAGCTATTCCACCGGCGTCTCGCTGGGTTGGGAAGTGGACCTGTGGGGCCGCCTGCGCACCCAGCGCGACATCGCCCGCTGGGAAGCCGAGGCCAGCGAGGAAGACCGGCAGAACACCGCGCTGCTGGTGATCAGCGACACCATCACCCAGTACTGGAACCTGGCCTACCTCAACCAGTCGATCGCCACCGGCCAGGCCAACCTGGAGCGCCTGGAACGCACCCGCGAACTGGTGCAGGCCCGCTTCGACGCCGGTGCGGTATCGCGCCTGGAAGTGCGCCAGGCACTGCAGAACCTGCAGTCGCAGCGGTCCTCGCAGAGCGCGCTGGAACAGCAGCGGGTGGAGGTGCGCAACGCGCTGACCGTGCTGCTGGACGGCACGCCCTGGCCCCAGCAGGACGAACCACAGGACCTGCTGGGCGCACGCAGCCCAGCCATCAGCGAAGGCCTGCCGACCGATCTGCTCGGCCGCCGCCCCGATCTGCGCGCGGCCGAACTTCGCCTGCGCAACAGCCTGAAGACCATCAAGGTCACCGCCACCCAGTACTACCCTGCGCTGAGCCTGACCGGCAGCCTCGGTTCAAGCGCGACCTCGCTGGGCGATGTACTGCGCAACCCGGTGGCCACGCTGGGCGCCGGCCTGTCGCTGCCGTTCCTCAACCTGCAGCGTGCGCAGCTGGATACCGATATCGCCGGCACCACCTACCAGATCGCCGCCAGCAACTTCCGCAAGACGCTGTATACCGCGCTCTCGGAAGTGGACAACGCACTGTCGGCGCGCGAGCAGCTGGCGCGCCAGGTGGCGGCCTCGCAGGCTTCATACGACGAAGCGGTGGAAGTGGAACGCGCGCAGGAAGTGCGTTACCGCGTGGGTGCCACCGATCTGCGCACCTGGCTGGAAGCGCAGCAGACCCGGCGTGATGCCGAACTGTCGCTGGCACGCGCGCGCCAGGGCCAGCTCAACAACGACGTGACGCTGTTCAAGGCGTTGGGCGGCAGCGCGGGGTGAGGCGGGACATGAAACGGGGTCAGATCCCTTTTCCCATTGGAAAAGGAATCTGACCCCGATCACATCGCGCTGGCCGATCAACCGCGCTGGCGCACGGCCTCGAACAGGCTGACGCCGGCGGCGACGGAGACGTTCAGGCTCTCGATCTCGCCCGGCATCGGGATCTTGACCAGGCCATCGCAGTTCTCGCGGGTCAGGCGGCGCAGGCCATCGGCTTCGCCGCCCAGCACCAGCGCGATGTTGCCCTTCAGGTCCAGCTGGTACAGCGAGGCCGTGGCTTCACCGGCCAGGCCGTAGATCCACACGCCCTGCTTCTGCAGGTCCTTCAGGCAGCGCGAGAGGTTGGTCACCGCCACCACCGGGATCAGGTCGGCGGCACCGGCCGAAGTCTTGCGCACAGTGGCATTGACCGTGGCCGACTTGTCCTTCGGGATGATCACCGCGGTCGCCCCGGCGGCAGCGGCCGAGCGCAGGCAGGCGCCGAGGTTGTGCGGGTCCTGCACCTCGTCGAGCACCAGCAGCAGGGCCTTGCCCTCGGCCGCGGTGACCAGCCCTTCCAGCTCGTTCTCGCTGTAGGTACGGGCGGCGGCGTAGCGCGCGGCCACGCCCTGGTGGCGCACCGAACCGCCAACACCGTCCAGCGCCTGGCTGTTCACCTTGCGCACATCGATGCCCTTGCGGCGGGCGTTCTCTTCGATCTCGGTCAGGCGCGGGTTCTTCGCACCGGCCTCGACCAGCACTTCGCGGACGTTCTCGGCGTCGTTCTCGATGGAGGAGGCGACGGCGTTGACGCCGACAATCCACTGGCTGTTCTTGCTCATGCGGGCGGGGACCGGAAAGGGGGTGGCTATGGTAGAGCATCGGCAGGCCGGGCGCTGCGACCGGCCGCAGAGGGGCGTTACCGACTGCGCGGCGGCCAGTGCGGGGTGTCGTGGTCGGGGTGCTGGTGGGAGACGATGGTGGCCAGGAACTCCAGCGCGGCGACGTCGTCCTCGGTGCGCCGCGCCGGCAGGCCGGACAGGCTGTCGACGAACGGCAGCTTGCGCTCCACCCCGTACTGGATCGTCGGTGGCAGGCGTTCCGGCTCATCGAAGGCGCCGGCAGCCACGGCCACGCCATCCGGGGCTTCATAGGTCAGGGGTGTACCGCAGTCGGCGCAGAAACCACGCCGCACCACGTTGGACGACTGGAAATGGCGCGGCTGGCCGCGGGTCCAGCTGAACTGCACGCCGCGCACGGATACCAGCGGCGCGTAATAGGCACCGAACGCCTTCTGGCACATCCGGCAATGGCAGATCGAGCTGTCGGTGAGCTCGCCACGCGCCTGGAAGCGGACCGCGCCGCACTGGCAGCCGCCACTGTATTCGGGTTGGCCTTGCATGCTGGGGTTCCTCCGGAACGTCGTGCCAACCAAGGTTGGCACCTACCAGTTGCGGTAGGTGCCGACCGTTGGTCGGCACACCTTTCAATACTTCTTCTTGGTGCGCTTGGCCGGCTTGCCCCGCTCGGGCGGCGGCGGCAGGCCATCGCCCTCGTCCTCGCCCTTGTGCTCGACCAGGCGGAAGTCGATCTTGCGCTCTTCCATGCTGGCCTTCAGCACCAGGATCCGCACGCGGTCACCGAGCCGGTAGCTGCTGCCGCGGCGTTCGCCGGTCAGCGTTTTGCGGGTGGCGTCGAACTTGTAATAGTCCTGCGGCAGCTGGGTCACATGCACCAGGCCCTGCACCTTGGACTCGTCCAGTTCCACGAACAGGCCGAAGCTGGTCACGCCGCTGATCACGCCGTCGAACTGGCCGCCCACGTGCTTTTCCATCCACGCCGCGCGGTAACGCTCGTCGACCTCGCGCTCGGCTTCGTCGGCACGGCGCTCGCGCTCGGAACACTGCAGCGCCAGGGCCGCCATTTCGCGCGCGTTGTAGGTGAACTTGTCCAGCGGCTTGCCGGACAACGCATGCTTGATCGCACGGTGCACCAGCAGGTCGGGGTAACGGCGGATCGGCGAGGTGAAGTGCGCGTACGCCTCCAGCGCCAGGCCGAAGTGGCCGTGATTCTCCGGGCTGTAGATCGCCAGGCTCTGGCTGCGCAGCAACACCGATTCCAGCAGCGTGGCATCGGGGCGGTCGCGGATCTTCTTCAGCAGCTTGGTGTAATCGCCCGGGCGCACCTTCGACCACGGCGGCAGGCTCAGCTTGAACTCCTTGAGGAATTCCAGCAGGTCGGCGTACTTGGTTTCCGGCGGCTTCTCGTGGATGCGGTACGGCGCCGGCACATGGCGCGACAGCAGGTACCTGGCGGCCTCGACGTTGGCCGCGATCATGCACTCCTCGATCAGCTTGTGCGCGTCGTTGCGCACCAGCATGCCGGCCTGGGTCACTTCACCACGGTTGTCCAGCACGAAGCGCACTTCACTGCTTTCGAATTCGATGGCACCGCGCTTGGCGCGTGCCTTGGACAGCACCTTGTACAGCTGGTGCAGGCGCTGCACCTGCGGCAGCAGGTCGCCCATCCAGGCCTTGGTATCGGCATCGTCCTCGCCCACCGCCTTCCACACCTGGGTGTAGGTCAGGCGCGCATGCGAGTTCATCACCGCCTCGTAGAAGCGCGAATGCGTGACCAGGCCATCGCGGTCGATCTGCATGTCGCAGACAAAGCACATGCGGTCGACCTTCGGCATCAGCGAGCAGATGCCGTTGGACAGTGTCTCCGGCAGCATCGGCACCACGAAGCCCGGGAAGTACACCGACGTCGCACGCTTCTGCGCCTCTTCATCCAGCGGCGTACCAGGGCGAACGTAATTCGAGACGTCGGCAATCGCCACCACCAGGCGGAAACCCTCGGCATTCGGCTCGCAGTACACCGCGTCGTCGAAGTCCTTGGCATCCTCGCCATCGATGGTGACCAGCGGCGTGCTGCGCAGGTCGACACGGTCGCCAATCATCGCCGGCTCGACCACCAGCGGCACCGAGGCCGCTTCGTCCAGCACCTCCTGCGGGAACTCGAACGGCAGCTCGTGGCCATGGATGGCGGTCTCCACCACCAGCGACGCGGTCAGCTTGTCGCCGAGCACCGCGATGATGCGGCCGATCGGCGGGCGGCGGCTGTCCGGCGCCTGGGTCAGTTCACAGACCACCAGCTGGCCGTCGCGCGCACCACCGGTCTGGTCCGGCGGCACCTGCACGTTGCGCTGCACGCGCTTGTCGTCGGGCACCACGTAGTTGATGCCCATCTCGATGCTGAAGCGGCCGATCAGGCGGGTCATGCCGCGCTCCAGCACGCGGGCGATGCTGCCTTCGCGACGGCCACGGTGATCGATGCCGGTCACGCGGGCCAGCACCTTGTCGCCGTGCATGACCTTGCGCATTTCATAAGGCGGCAGGAACAGGTCGTCGCCGCCCTCGACCGGGCGCAGGAAGCCGAACCCTTCCGGGTTGGCGATCACCACACCGGTGACCAGGTTCAGGGTCTGGATCGGGGCGAAACCGCCGCGACGGTTCTGCACCAGCTGGCCGTCGCGGACCATCGCACCGAGCCGGCGCGACAGCGCTTCGGCCCGGTCCGGAGCGGTCAGGCCCAGGCGCGCGCCCAGTTCCTCGGCGGTCTGCGGCCCTTCGCAGCGCTCCAGCAGGGCCAGGATGGCCTCGCGGCTGGCGATGGGCTGTTCGTACTTCTCCGCTTCGCGGGCGGCATAGGGATCGTCGATCACCTTGCCGGCCGGCGGCAGCTTGCGGCCCGGGGCCGGGCCCGGTGCATCGGTACTGCGGACCTTGCGGCCGCGTGGCGGTGCACCGCCTTCATTCAATTCGGGGAACCAGCCCGGCAGCGGCTTGCCCGGCTTGGTGGTGCGGGCTGCACCCGCCTTGGCGCCCTTGTTCGGGGCCTGGCTGCGGGACTTGCTCCCGCCCTTGCTTGGTTTTTTGGTAGTCATCGCCCTACATGGTAGCCGCTGGCGGCGTGCAGAACGGGTCAGCGGTCGCCTTCAAGCGATCGCGTCAAAAATATTCAGGAAGTCGTTGACAGCCTGCGGATTCATCTTCACAATTGCGCCTCTGGAACGCCCAGGTGGCGGAATTGGTAGACGCACTAGTTTCAGGTACTAGCGGGTAAAACCGTGGAGGTTCGAGTCCTCTCCTGGGCACCAACGAAAGAACTCCTCGCTTCGGCGGGGATTTTTTTTGCCTGTGATCCGGCAGCCGGGGTCGGATTCCTTTCCAGAGGAAAGGGCTCTGGCCCCAAGCGAGTGAGATGGGGGGCAGAGCCCGTTTCGCATGCGCAACGGCAACCGACCCGGGATCAGCAAAAAGTGTTGACACCCCCGTCACGGCACCCCATAATCTCGCTCCTCGACGCCCAGGTGGCGGAATTGGTAGACGCACTAGTTTCAGGTACTAGCGGGTAAAACCGTGGAGGTTCGAGTCCTCTCCTGGGCACCACGTCGAGAATGAGAAAAACCCGCGAAAGCGGGTTTTTTCATGCCCCGGATCCGGCATCAGAACAACGGCCGCAGCACCAGTTCCAGCCCGAGCAGCAGCAGGAACCCCAGGAAGCAGGCGCGGAACACGCGCGCGCTGATGCGCTGCCGGATCACCTGGCCCAGCCACATGCCCAGCAGCGCCGGCAGCACCGCCAGCGCACTCAGCCCCAGCTGCTGGATGCCGAACGCACCGTGTAGCACCAGACCGGTGGTCAGCGAAATCGTCGACACGGTGAACGCCAGCCCGAGCGCCTGCACCAGCTCCTCGCGCTGCAATCCCAGCGACTGCAGGTACGGCACCGCCGGCATCACGAACACACCCGTCGCCCCCGTCACCACGCCGGACAGCGCACCCACCAGCGGCCCCAGCCAGCGCTCGCGCCGCTGCGGCACGCGGAACACCGGCGCGAGCAACGCATAGGCGGCATAGACCACCAATGCCACGCCCAGCGCAACGCGCGACCAGGTGCGATCGACCCGCACCAGCAGTGCGGCCGAACCCAGCGTCACCACCACCACGGCAAGCATCATCGGCCACAAACGCCGCACGATGTGGCCCAGCGACGGCCCGGACAGCAGTTGCCACGCATTGGTGACGAAGGTTGGAATGAACAGCATCGACGCCGCCGCCACCGGTGACAGGGTGCTGCCCAGCAGGCCCATCGCCACCGTCGGCAACCCCATCCCTGTCACGCCCTTGACCACGCCGGCCAGCACGAACACCACCACCAGCAGCAAATAGAAGTATGTCGATTCATGCATGGCTTCATTGGACCGGGCCCTCGCCAGGCGCACAATGCGGTCTTCCCGGCCCAGCCTTCGGCTGACCCGAAGGCGCCGGATCAGCAATGAGGCACGACATGCGGATGGACATCGCCGACCTGCGCCTGTTCCTGGCAATCGCCGAAGCCGGCAGCATCACCGCCGGCGCGGCACAGGCAAACCTGGCATTGGGTTCAGCCAGCGAGCGCCTGCGCACGATCGAAGCCGATGCCGGCACCGCGCTGTTGCACCGGCACCCACGCGGCGTCAGCCTGACCGAGGCCGGCGCCGCCCTCGCCCACCACGCACGCCTGATCCTGCAGCAGCAGGCACAGCTGCGTGGCGAACTACAGGCGTTCGCGCAGGGTGCGCGCGGCACCCTGCACCTGTATGCCAACACCGCCGCGCTGACCAACTACCTGCCCTCGCGGCTCGCGCCGTGGCTGGCCGAACGCCCACGCCTGCATGTCGAACTGCTGGAGCGCACCAGCCCCGAAGTCGTACGCGCGATCAGTGCCGGCCAGGCCGAAGCCGGCATCATCAGCGATGCGGTCGACGCTGCCGGCCTGCAGCAGCATGTGGTCGCCGAAGATCCCCTGGTGATGCTGCTGCCGGCCGACCACCGCTTCGCGACCCGGCGCAGCCTGGCTTTTGCCGAGGCTGCCGGAGAGACCTTCGTTGCCCTGGCCGACGGCAATGCACTGCAGACCTACATCGAGGCCCAGGCGCGCGACATCGGGCGCCGCCTGGATGTACGCATCCGCATGAAGACCTTCGAAGGCGTGTGCATCATGGTCGGCCACGGCATCGGCGTCGGCATCGTGCCGCGGACCATCGCGCGCCAGCATCGGCGCAGCACGCACACCGTCGCCGTACCGCTCGCCGATGCGTGGGCGCAACGACGCCTGTGCGCGTGCTTTGCCGAGTGGACACGACTGTCACCGGCGATGCGCAGCCTGCTGCATCACCTGGGCGTGCAGCCCCAGAAAAAAGTGTGAAATGTTGTTGACACATCTTCTGTGGCTCCCCATAATTCATCTCCTGAGTCGCCCAGGTGGCGGAATTGGTAGACGCACTAGTTTCAGGTACTAGCGGGTAAAACCGTGGAGGTTCGAGTCCTCTCCTGGGCACCACGACTCAAGATGATCAAACCCGCGAAAGCGGGTTTTTTCGTTTCCGGGGTCTGGGAATTCACGCCCCGAGATCCATCCATGCGTGGCGTGGATCCACCAAAAGAAAAACCCCGCCTTGCGGCGGGGTTTCTGCGTTTCAACAGCAATGAACGGTCAGTGCCCGCCGCCGGCGGCAGCACCTGCACCCGCGCCGAACGGCGGCTTGGCCAGCCACAGGAACGTGATGATCGCCAGGAAGATCCAGCCCAGCAGGAAGAAGATGTCGTTGAAGCCCATCTGCGATGCCTGGTGGTTGATCATGTTGTTCAGTACCGCTGCACCGTGTTGCAGGTCGCCCTGCCCCATCGCCGTCACCTGGTCCTGCATGCCGGGCTGATAGGCCGAGATGTGCTCGGTCAGGTCGGCATGGTGCACCTGGGTACGCCGCGCCCACAGCCACGTCGTCAGTGACGCCGCGAAGCTGCCACCCAGCGTACGCAGGAACGTGGCCAGGCCGGAGCCCGCCGCGATCTCGCGCCCATCCAGGTCCGACAGCAGGATCTGCAGCACCGGCATGAAGAACAGCGCGACGCCGATGCCCATGATCAGCTGCACGCCGGCCACGTGCATGTAGTCCACCTGCAGGTTGAAGTTCGAACGCAGGAAGCTGGTCATCGACAGCACGATGAAGGCCACCGTGGCCAGCATGCGCATGTCGAAGCGCGATGCGTACTTGCCGACGAATGGCGTCATGATCACCGGCAGGATGCCGATCGGCGCGGTCGCCAGGCCTGCCCAGATCGCGGTGTAGCCCATGTCACGCTGCAGCCACTGCGGGATCAGCAGCGCCACGCTGAAGAACGCCGCGTAGGCCACCACCATCGCCAGCGTGCCGGCGCGGAAGTTGCGGTGCCGGAACAGCTTCAGGTCGACGATCGGATCCTTGTCGGTCAGCTCCCAGATCAGGAACACCGTCAGCGTCACCACCGCCACGCAGGCCAGCACCACGATCTTCATCGACGAGAACCAGTCCTCGTCGTTGCCCAGGTCGAGCACCAGCTGCAGGGCACCGACACCGATCACCAGGGTGACCAGGCCGACGTAGTCCATCTTCGGCTTCTCGATCTGCTCCGGGCGTCCCTTCAGCTGGTTGCCCACCACCAGCGCGGCGAAGATGCCCAGTGGCACGTTGATCAGGAAGATCCATTCCCAGCTGTAGTTGTCGGTGATCCAACCACCGAGGATCGGACCGCAGATGGGCGCCACCACCGTGATCATCGCCAGCAGCGCCAATGCCTGTCCGCGTTTCTCGCGCGGATAGATCGAGACCAGCAGCGACTGCGTGATCGGGTACATCGGGCCGGCCACGAAACCCTGCAGCGCACGCGACAGCACCAGCATGCCCATGCTCTGCGCCAGGCCGCACAGCAGCGAGGTGATGACGAAGGCCAGCGTGGCCCAGACGAACAGCTTGCGCTCGCCGAAGCGACGGCTGAGCCAGCCGGTCAGCGGCAGCGCGATGGCCGTGCTGACCGCGAACGAAGTGATGACCCAGGTCGCCTGCTGCGAGCTGGCGCCGAGATTACCGGCGATGGTCGGCAGTGAAACGTTGGCGATGGTGGTGTCGAGCACCTGCATGAACGACGCCATCGCCAGGCCCACGGTGCACAGGGCGACGCTGGGTGGCAGGAACCCGGAGGCCGCACCCGGCGCCGCCGGTGCACCCGGAGCGCCGGGTGCGGCTGGAGCTTGTGCGGACATGGCGACCTCAGCCCACCTTTGCCTGTTGCTGCGGCAGGTTGCCCTGGATGATCGTGTGGATCACCTCATCGGCATCATGCAGCTGCTTGGC
The DNA here is from genome assembly GCF_049384345.1 of Stenotrophomonas sp. CASM110. Classification (NCBI taxonomy): domain Bacteria; kingdom Pseudomonadati; phylum Pseudomonadota; class Gammaproteobacteria; order Lysobacterales; family Lysobacteraceae; genus Stenotrophomonas; species Stenotrophomonas sp. CASM110. The sequence continues at coordinate 212,166 of NZ_JBMRGI010000002.1, read as the reverse complement.
ATATACGTCGGTGTCGAACACGGTGCCCTTGGCCGGGGTGCTCGGCAGTACTTCACCCTTCTGGTCGCGCAGGCTCACTTCGGCCTTCATCGACAGGCCGATGCGCAGCGGGTGTTCGGCCAGCTGCTTGGCATCGATGGCGATGCGCACCGGCACGCGCTGCACGATCTTGATCCAGTTGCCGCTGGCGTTCTGCGCCGGCAACAGCGAGAACGCCGAGCCGGTACCCAGGCCCAGGCTCTGGATGCGGCCCTTGTACTTCACGTCACCGGCATACAGGTCCGACTTCAGCTCCACTTCCTGGCCCAGGCGCATATGGCGCAGCTGGGTTTCCTTGAAGTTGGCCTCGACCCACATCTGCTCGGTCGGCACCACGGCCATCAGGGCATTGCCCGGCTGCACGCGCTGGCCCACCTGCACCGAACGACGGGCAACGTAGCCGGTGACCGGCGCGACGATGCCGGCGCGGGCGTTGTTGAGGAAGGCCTGGCGCAGCTGCGCGGCGGCGGCCTGCACGTCCGGCTGGGTGGCGATCACGGTGTCGTCGACCAGCGCGCGGTTGCGCTCGACGGTCTCGCGCGAACCGGCAACGGCCGCTTCGGCCGCAGCCAGCTCGTCGCGGGCGTGGGCCAGTTCTTCGTTGGAAATGGCGCCAGTGGCGGCCAGATCCTTGCGGCGGGCGAAGTCCTCGCGCACGCGCTTCAGGGTCACCTGGCGGGCGTTCAGGTCCGCCTGCGCGCCTTCCACGCTGCGGTACAGGCCACGGGTCTGGCGCACGGTCTTGGCCAGGTTGGCTTCGGCCTGCTGCAGCGCTACCGAAGTGTCGGACGGGTCCAGCTGCACCAGCAGCTGGCCGCGCTCCACGCGCATGCCGTCATCGGCATTGATGGCGACCACGGTACCGGCCACCAGCGGGGTGATCTGCACCTGGTTGCCCTGCACGTAGGCATCGTCGGTCTCTTCGAACCAACGGCCGAACATGAAGTACCACAGCGCCAGGGCGGCAAGCAGCAGCACGACGATCACGAACAGGCCGCGCAGCAGGTTGCCGCGGCGGTTGGGGGCGGCCGGGGCCGCGGTGTCTTGGGTCTGGCTCATGGCGGGCGTCTTCAGGAATGCGAGGAATCGGAATGGGAGGCGATCGGTGCGCGGTCGGTGTCGGCGGGCTGGAAACCACCGCCCAGCGCCTTGCTCAGGCGCACCGAGGTCTGCACCTGCTGCGACTGCAGGCCGGCCAGCTGCTGCTGCGACTGCAGCAGGGTGGACTGCGCGGTCAGCACGTCCAGGTAGCTGCCGATGCCGGCGCGGTAGCGCTGCTGGGCCAGGTCGAAGGCCGAGCGTGCGGTGTCCACTGCCTGCTGCTGCGCGTGCGCCTGCTGCGCCAGCGAGCGCACCGCGTTGACCTGGTCGGCGACGTCGCGCAGTGCATCGAGCACGGCCTGGTTGTAGTTGGCCACCGCCAGGTCGTACTGCGCGTCGGTGTTGGCCAGGTTGGCGCGCAGCTTGCCGCCTTCGAAGATCGGCAGGCTCAACGCCGGGCCGATGTAGGCGAAGGTCGAGCTGCTCTTCAGCAGGTCACCCACGTTCGGGGCGACCACGCCGGCCAGCGCGGTCAGGTTGAAGCTCGGGTAGAACTTGGTCTTGGCGACCTTGATCTGCTTGTCGGCCGCTTCCACGCGCCAGCGCGCAGCCACGATGTCGGGGCGACGGCCGAGCAGTTCGCTGGGCAGTACGCCCGGCAGCTGCAGTGCCATCGGGTTCAACGGCTGCGGGCGCTGGATCGACAGGCCACGGTCCGGCCCCTTGCCGACCAGTGCAGCCAGCGCGGTGCGGGCGGCGTCGATGCGCTGCTGCGCGGCCAGCACCTGCTGCTGCGCGGCCGGCACGCGGGCCTCGGCCTGGCGCACCTGCAGATCGCTGTCGATGCCGGCGCTGCGGCGCTGGCGGGTCAGCTGCAGCGATTTCTGCGAGCGGGTCAGTTCTTCCTCGGCCACGTCGTTGAGCTGCCACGCGTAGGCCAGGTCGGCATAGGCCTGGGCAATGCCGGTGGACAGGTTCAGGCGTGCGGCCTGGGCTTCAACGGTGGCGGCATGCGCGCCATCCACCGCCGCTTCCCAGGCGGCGCGCTTGCCGCCCCACAGGTCCACGCCGTAGCTGAAATCGAAGGCGACTTGGCTGCTGCCGCCATAGCGGCCGCCCATCTCGCTGCCGACCATCGACTCGGGCAGGCGCAGGCCGGTGTAGCCGCCGGACACCGACAGGCTGGGCAGCTCGTCGGCGCGCGCGGTACCGACCTGGGCCTGGGCCTGGCGCAGGCGCGCGTCGGCGGCGTCCAGGCTCGGGTGGCCGGCCAGGCCCTCGGCGACCAGTGCGTCCAGCTGCGCATCGCCCAGTGCCTTCCACCAGTCCTGCGCCGGGAAGCCGGCGGCGCTCAGGTCGGTGTCAGCCAGGGTGCGTTCGCTGTGCAGGCTGTCCACGTCAAGCACGTGGCCCTGCGGGTTGAGGCCACGACTGCTGGCGCAGGCGGCCAGGGCCAGCGCCAGCGCTGACACCAGCAGCGCGCGCCCGGACCGGCGGAGAGTGGAATGCGGGATCGGGTTCATGGGGTCGTCAGTGAATCGCGGATTCGGGTAAGGAGGGACAGCAGCAGCGTGCGCTCGTCGGCGGAAAGATCACGCAGCGCGTAATCCATCACCGCGTCGCCGCGCAGCTTCAGCCGCGCCCACAACGCACGGCCTTCGTCGGTCAGCACGATCTGCAGTGCCCGCCGGTCCTGCGCATGCGCCTCGCGGCGGACGCAGCCCAGCGCCTCCAGCTTGTCCAGCAGGCGGGTGACCGCGCTGGGCACCTGGTCGATGGCCTGGGCCAGTTCGTTGGCGGTGCAGGGCGCCATGTGGGAAAGCACCTTCAACCCGATGTAATGGGTGAAGCCGATTCCCAGATCTTCTTCCGCCATGGACGCGTCGAGTTGGCGCACCAGGCCGTCGCGCACCTGGCGCAGCAGCAGGCCGAAGCTGGGGGGAGTGGTTGCAGGACAGATCATGGGGGAGCATTCTCTTCCAAAAAAAATATTTCTCAATGGAAATATTCGATCTGGCATCGAATGCTGTGTTGCAGCAGCGGGCTCGATCAGTGAAGGCGCCTACCTTAATGATCTGGTCAGGTGGCCCGGTAGTACAATCCAGCCAATGGATGTCACATTTCAGCCAGCGGACATGATGAACAAGGCAGAAATTCAGGTTCCCAAACGCCTACTCAGAGATGAGGCACTGGACTGGTTCGAGCGCAACGACGGCCCGCCGGTCATCGCCTTCCGCTTCGACAGCCAGCAGGGCCTGGCCCGCGAGGTCGACTGGCACCACCACCAGCGTGCCCAGTTGATCTGCGTCGAACGCGGCCTGCTGACCACCCGCACCTCGCATGGCACGTGGTCGCTGGCGCCGGGCTCGGCCGGCTGGATGCCGCCGCTGGAACCGCACACCGTCACCCTCGACGGCCCGTTGCGCGGCTGGGGCATGGCACTGGCTGCACCGGCCTGCGCCACCCTGCCCGCCGACCCCTGCGTGCTGGGCCTGTCCAAGCTGGCGCAGGCGCTGGCCGACCGCATCTGCGAATGGCCGCTCGGCCATGACACCACGCCCGAGCGCCAGCACATCATCGACGTGCTGCTGGACGAGATCCGCACCGCGCCGCGGCAGCGCATGCACCTGCCGATGCCGCACGACCGGCGCCTGCTGAAGATCGCCTCGCAGTTGCTGGCCGACCCCTCCGACGAACGCAGCCTGGCCGAATGGGCGCATTGGGCCGGTCTGTCACCGCGCAGCCTGACCCGTCACTTCCGCGACGAGACCACGCTCAGCTTCGCCCAGTGGCGGCAGCAGGCGCGCCTGTCAGAGGCCCTGCGCCAGCTGACCGACGGCCGCAGCGTGGCCGACATCGCCCACGCGCTGGGCTTCAGCAGCGCCAGCGCGTTCGTTACCGTGTTCCGCCGCCACTTCGGGCTGCCGCCCGGGCGCTACCTGGCACGGGCCGGGCACGGCCTGGAAACCGGGCTGGACCCTGCGCGCGGCTTGGCATCCCCCGCCGCATCCGGATAATCACAGGATTGCGAGCGGCGACCGCCGTCGCCGCCTCCCGACAACAGGTAACAACGCCGCATGACCGAACTTGCCCGCCCCGTGTTCCACGGATTCGAACAACTGCCGCTGCGCGAGTACGCCGAACGCGCCTACCTCGACTACTCGATGTATGTGGTCCTGGACCGCGCCCTGCCGTTCATCGGCGACGGCCTGAAGCCGGTGCAGCGCCGCATCATCTATTCGATGAGCGAGCTGGGCCTGAATGCCGCGTCCAAACCGAAGAAGTCCGCGCGCACCGTCGGTGACGTCATCGGTAAGTACCACCCGCACGGCGACAGCGCGTGCTACGAGGCCCTGGTGCTGATGGCACAGCCGTTCTCGTACCGCTATCCGCTGATCGAGGGCCAGGGCAACTTCGGCTCCAGCGACGACCCGAAGTCGTTCGCGGCGATGCGTTACACCGAATCCAAGCTGACCCCGATCGCCGAAGTGCTGCTGGGCGAACTGGGCCAGGGCACCACCGACTGGGCACCGAACTTCGACGGCACCCTGCAGGAGCCGACCTGGATGCCGGCACGGCTGCCGCACCTGCTGCTCAACGGCACCACCGGCATCGCCGTGGGCATGGCCACCGACGTGCCGCCGCACAATCTCAACGAGATCGTCAGCGCACTGCTGCACCTGCTGGACAACCCCGATGCCAGCGTGCGCGACCTGTGCGAGCACGTGCAGGGTCCGGACTATCCGTCCAGCGCCGAGATCATCACCTCGGCCAACGACCTGCGGAACATCTACGAGACCGGCAACGGCAGCGTGCGTGCACGTGCGACCTTCACCAAGGAGGCCAGCAACATCGTGGTGACGGCGCTGCCGTTCCAGGTGTCGCCGTCGAAGGTGATCGAGCAGATCGCCGCGCAGATGCGCGCCAAGAAGCTGCCGTGGCTGGAAGACATCCGCGATGAATCCGACCACGCCAACCCGGTGCGCGTGGTGCTGGTGCCACGTTCCAACCGCGTCGACGCCGACCAGCTGATGGGCCACCTGTTCGCGACCACGGACCTGGAGCGCAGCTACCGCGTCAACCTCAACGTGATCGGGCTGGACGGCCGTCCGCAGGTGAAGAACCTGAAGATGCTGCTCAGCGAATGGCTGACCTTCCGCAGCAACACCGTCACCCGCCGCCTGCAGCACCGCCTGCAGAAGGTCGAGCGCCGCCTGCACCTGCTGGAAGGCCTGCTGGTCGCCTTCCTCAACCTGGACGAGGTGATCCACATCATCCGTACCGAGGACGAACCGAAGGCCGCGCTGATCGCGCGCTTCGGCCTGTCCGAGGAACAGGCCGAGTACATCCTGGAAACCAAGCTGAAGCAGCTGGCCCGCCTGGAAGAGATGAAGATCCGTGGCGAGCAGGACGAGCTGGCCAAAGAGCGCGAGAAGATCCTCGGCATCCTCGACAGCAAGGCCAAGCTGAAGAAGCTGATCCGCGACGAACTGACCGCCGACGCCAGGAAGTTCGGCGACGCACGCCGCTCGCCGCTGGTGCAGCGCCAGGCCGCGCAGGCCATCGACGAGACCGAGCTGGTGCCGAGCGAGCCGATGACCGTGGTGCTGTCGGAGAAGGGCTGGATCCGAGCGGCCAAGGGCCACGACGTCGATGCGTCCGCCCTGTCCTACCGCGATGGCGACGCCCTGCAGGGCGCAGTGCGTGCGCGCAGCACCCAGCAGGTCGCGTTCCTCGACAGCGAGGGCCGCGCCTACTCGACGCCGGTGCACACCCTGCCCTCCGCGCGTGGCAATGGTGAGCCGCTGACCGGCCGCTTCTCGCCGGCAGCGGGTACCAGCTTCGTGACCCTGGCCAGTGCCGAGCCGGATGCCCGCTTCGTGCTGGCCTCCAGCCACGGCTACGGCTTCGTCACCCGCTTCGAGAACCTGATCGGTCGCAACAAGGCCGGCAAGGCGATGCTGAACCTGTCGTCCGGCTCGTCGGTGCTCACCCCGTCGATGGTCGCCAACGTGGCCACCGACCGCATCGTGGCGGTGACCAGTTCCGGCAACCTGCTGGCGATCGCCGCCAACGACCTGCCGGAACTGGACAAGGGCAAGGGCAACAAGATCATCGAGATCCCGAAGGCCAAGCTCGCCACTGAACGCGTGGTCGCCATCGTGGCGATCAGCCCGGGGCAGACCCTGCAGGTGCGCAGCGGCCAGCGCACCATGGGCCTGAAGTTCAACGAGCTCGACGCCTACCTCGGCGCCCGTGCCACCCGCGGCCACCTGCTGCCGCGCGGCTGGCAGAAGGTGGAAGGGCTGTCGGTGGAATAAGAGGTACGGGGGTCGGATCCCTTTCCATGGGAAAGGGCTCTGACCCCAGGCACGAAAAAGCCGGGGCATTCCCCGGCTTTTTCGTTGTCGGCTGGCGGGCGGTGGAGCGGCTGGCGGGCGAAGGCTGGCTGGCGGTGCTCCGGTGCTGGCGGGCGACAGAACGCTGTGCTGCTGGTGGAGCCGACCGCTGGTCGGCTGCTTTTGGCTCCTGGTAGAGCCGACCGCTGGTCGGCTGCTTTCTGCAGAGCAGCCGACCAGCGGTCGGCTCTACCGGAAGGCAGCCGAGCATTGGCTCGGCTCTACAAAAACGATGCCCGCTCAGTGCGCCGGGGCGCCGTTGCCGTCGATCTTGCTCAGCTGGTACAGCTCCAGGCCGATGCGCTTGATCAGGCCCAGCTGCTGCTCCAGCCACCAGGCGTGGTCTTCCTCGGTGTCCTTCAGCTGCGCCAGCAGGATGTCGCGGCTCACGTAATCGCCCTTCTCCTCGCACAGCTTCATGCCGGCGGCGAGATTGTTCCGAACGGCGTATTCAGTATCGAGATCCTTCTGCAGCATCTCCTCCACGGTCTTGCCCGGCTCGGTGGCATGCGGGCGCATATCCGGGTCGCCACCCAGGAACAGGATCCGGCGGAGCAGCGCATCGGCATGCTGGGTTTCCTCTTCCATCTCGTGGTTCAGGCGCTCGTACAGCGCGAACAGGCCCTGGTCCTCGTAGCGGCGGGAATGGATGAAGTACTGGTCGCGCGCAGCAAGCTCGCCGCGCAGCAGTTCCTTCAGGCAGGCGATGACGTCCGGGTTGCCTTTCATGGGGGGGCTCCTGTGAATCGATGCGGCATAGGGTGCCGCATTTCAAAATACGGTGATCTAATCGGAATCAGTCGCAGTTGCGCCTGCGGCTACAATCGGCCCACGAGTTCGGAAAGGACGTGCGATGCGACGTACATGGCGTTGGGTGCTGGGCGTGTTGATCGCCATCGTGCTGGTCACCGCACTGGTGCTGTGGCTGCTGCTGCGCGGCAGCCTGGCCGACCTGGACGGCGAGCATGCGCTGCCGGGGCTGGCCAAGCCGGTCACCATCGAGCGCGATGGGCTGGGCGTGGTCACCATCACTGCCGGCAGCCAGGCCGACGCGATGCGTGCGCTCGGCCGCGTACACGCGCAGGAACGTTATTTCGAGATGGACCTGATGCGCCGCAGTGCCGCTGGCGAGCTGTCGGCGCTGTTCGGGCCGAAGGCCATCGACGCCGACAAGCGCATGCGCGTGCACCGGCTGCGTGCACGCACCGAGGCGAATCTGCAGGCCGCACTGGGCGACAACGGCACGGCCGTGCGCGCCTACGTGGATGGCGTCAACGAAGGCCTGGCCGATCTCTCCGTGCGCCCATGGGCCTACCTGCTGCTGCGGCAATCACCACAACCGTGGCAGGCCAGCGACAGCGTGCTGACCGGGCTGGCCATGTATGCCGACCTGCAGGACCCCGGCAACCAGACCGAGCTTGCGCTCAGCCGCATCCGCGCAGTGGTGCCGCCGGCGCTGTACGCGCTGATCGCCCACGACGGCACCGAATGGGATGCGCCGCTGTTTGGCGAACCCACCGGCAACGCCGCCCTGCCCGATGCCAGCCAGCTGGACCTGCGCACATTGAAGGGAAAAACGGGCACTGAGCAGGAAGAGGGCGACGTCATCGGCAGCAACAACTTCGCGGTGGCCGGGGCGCTTACCGCCGACGGCCGCGCCATCGTTGCCGACGACATGCACCTGGGCCTGCGTGCACCCGGCCTGTGGTTCCGCGTGCGCCTGCGCTACCCCGACCCGCAGGCCGCCGGCGGCCAGGTCGATGTCACCGGCTTCTCCCTGCCGGGCCTGCCGGCGGTGATCGTCGGCAGCAACGGGCACGTCGCCTGGGGCTTCACCAACAGCTACATCGACACGGCGGACTATCGCACGGAACCGGCCAACGCCGCCGTGACCGTGCACGAAGAGCGCATCGCCGTGGCCGGCCAGGCCGACGTGCTGTTCGCGGTGCGCGAAACCGACTGGGGGCCGATCCTGCATACCCATGCCGATGGCAGTGGCGACGCCCTGCGCTGGGTCGCACACCTGCCCGGTGCCGTACGCCTGGATTTCGCTGACCTGGCCCGCGCCGGTGACCTCGACGGTGCACTGCACTTCGCCGACCGTGCCGGCATCCCCGCACAGAACCTGGTGGTCGGTGATCGCAGCGGGCGCATAGCCTGGCGCCTGATCGGCGCTCGCCCGGACCGCGGCCCCGGCTGTGCACCGGCCGGCTTCAATGCCGCCAGCAACCAGGGCTGCGCGCCGTGGCCGATCCGCAGCGATGCCTCGCCGGCATTGATCGATCCCCCCAACCATCGCCTGTGGACCGCCAATGGACGCGTCCTCGACGGCGAGGCACTCGCCAGCGTCGGCAACGGCGGCTATGACCTGGGTGCGCGGGCGCGGCAGATCCGCGACCTGCTGGCAATCCAGGAGCGCTTCGACGAGCACGACCTGCTGGCGATCCAGCTCGACGACCGCGCGGTGTTCCTGCAGCGCTGGTGGGCTCTGCTGCACGACGTCATCGAACGCAGTGACGACCCTGCGCTGAAGCGTTTGAAGGAGGCCAGCCATCAATGGGGCGGGCGCGCCTCGGCCAGTTCGGTCAGCTACCGGGTGGTGCGTGAATTCCGCACGCAGGTCATGGCCACGCTGTCCGATGCACTGCTGGCCCCGGCCAACGCGCAGCTGGGCGATGCCTACCTGGACCCACGCCTGGCACAGCTGGAAGGCGTGGCCTGGCCGATGCTGGAACAGCGCCCGGCCAACCTGCTGCCACCGGCCTTCGACAGCTGGGATGCGCTGCTGATCGACGCCGCCCGCCGTACCGAGGGTGAGCTGGCCAAGCAGGGGCCGCTGGCCAAGCGCAGCTGGGGTGAACGCAATACCGCGGCGATCTGCCACCCCATCGCACGGGCGCTGCCGGACATCGCCAAGCGCTGGCTGTGCATGCCCGCCGACCGCCTGCCCGGCGACCGGGACATGCCGCGCGTGCAGACGCCGAACTTCGGCGCCTCCGAGCGCATGGTGGTCTCGCCCGGCCACGAGGCCGACGGCATCGTGCACATGCCCGGCGGCCAGAGCGGCCATCCGCTGTCACCGTACTGGGGTGCCGGCCACGAGGACTGGGTGCATGGGCGCCCGACACCGTTCCTGCCGGGCAAGACGCAGCACGTGATGACACTGGTGCCAGCGCGGTAGTGCCGGCCGCTGGCCGGCATCCATGCAGGGGTGTCCAGCATCATCAGGTTACCGGCCAGCGGCCGGCACTACCGTTCAACGTTCAGGCCCTGCGCCGTTCGATCAGGTTCAGCAGCGGCCCGGTCATCGCCGTGGTCACCAGCGCCATGATCACCAGCACCGCGAACAGGCGGTCACCGAGCAGGCCCAGCTCATACCCCAGGTTGAGCACGATCAGCTCCATCAGGCCGCGGGTGTTCATCAGCGCGCCCAGCCGCCACGCTTCGCGCGTGGGCATGCCGGCACTGCGCGCGGCACTGAAGGTGCCCAGCAGCTTGCCCGTCGTGGCCACCGCGATCACCACCACGCACAGCATGATGTCGCTGGCCTGCAGCGCATCGGCGCGCATGCGCAGCCCGGTCATGGCGAAGAACAACGGCAGCAGCAGCGTGACCGCGAACGGCTCGACACGGGCCATCAGCAGGTCACGCAGCTGCGCGTTGGACGATACCGCGACACCCGCAGCGAACGCGCCGAACAGCGCGTGGATGCCCAGCATCTCGGTGACCAGCGCACTGCCCAGCGACAGCAGCAGGATGCCGAGCAGCCAGCGCCCCTCACGGCCCGGCGCAATCTGCCGGCGCGCGAACCACGGCTTCACCAGCCCCAGCATCAGCGCCACGAACGCGACCACGCACACCAGGTTGAGGCTGGCCGGCAACCAGCCGCTGGCCTGGGCGGCAGCCACGATCAGCGCCAGCAGGCACCACGCGGTGGCATCGCCCAAGGCAGCGCAGGCGATCGCGGTCTGCCCCAGCGGCGTCTGTGTGATCCCGCGGTCGGCCAGGATGCGCAGCAGCACGGGGAAGGCCGTGATGCTCATCGAGATGCCTACGAAAAGTGCGAATGCGGTGAAGCCCACACCCTGTGGGCCATGCTGCGGATACAGCCAGATCGCCAAGGCGACGCCGAGCACGAACGGCACTGCAATGCCGGCATGGCTGACGGTAAAGGCGAAACGCCGACGGCCACGCAGCGCCGCCAGGTCCAGTTCGGCACCGGCCACCAGCAGGAACATCAGCACGCCCAGCTGGCTGAGCATGCCCAGCGGGCCCAGCGAACTGGCCGGGAACAGCGCACCATGCAGCTGCGGCAGCAGGCTGCCAAGCACCAGCGGCCCCATCATCAGGCCAGCGGCCATTTCGCCGATCACCGCCGGCTGTCCCATGCGCTTGAGCAGCGCCCCCGCGCCCTTGGCCACCAGCAGCAGTACCAGCAGCTGCAGCAGGAACAGGCCCAGCGGAGACGCCAGATGCTGCACCCAGCCGCCTTCGGCGGCGACGGAGGCACGGGCAACCGCCTCGGGCGCCGCCGGCCCGGCATACCGCGCCAGCAGCACGCCAGCCAGCAACGGAACCCCGGCCCACGCCAGGTAGCGCCATCCCCATTTCGTGGGCGGCGCGTTGCCGCCTGCCTGTACGTCCATGAACATTCCCCAATGTGCAGGGGGCGATCATACAAAAAGGGGACGGAGGGGATTAAGTCGTTTGTGCCACAAACGACTTAATCCCCTCCGTCCCCTTTTGGGGGTGCTCAGGCCAGTGCCTGCTCGTGCACGCCGGCGATCGCGCGACCGGAGGGATCTGCCGCCGCGGCGAAGCTGGCGTCCCAGGCGATGGCCGCGGGCGACGAACAGGCGATCGACTTGCCTCCCGGCACGGTCTCGGCCGCTGCCCGGCTCGGGAAGAACTGCTCGAACAGGTGGCGGTAGTAGTACGCCTCCTTGGTCTGCGGCGGGTTGTGCGGGAAGCGCTTGTCGGCGGCCGCCAGTACACGGTCGCTCACCTGCGCCTCGGCATGTGCCTTCAGCCCATCGATCCAGCCATAGCCCACGCCATCGCTGAACTGTTCCTTCTGCCGCCACAGGATGCTGTCCGGCAGGTAGCCGTCGAACGCCTCGCGCAACACGGCCTTCTCGATGCGGCGGCCGCCAAAACCGGCACCGACCATCTTGTGTGCGGCATCGAAGCGCATCGCCACATCGAGGAACTCACGGTCGAGGAACGGCACGCGCGGCTCCACGCCCCAGGCCATCATCGACTTGTTGGCGCGCAGGCAGTCGTAGTTGTGCAGGGCGTCGAGCTTGCGTACCAGCTCGTCGTGGAATTCACGCGCATCCGGTGCCTTGTGGAAGTACAGGTAGCCACCGAAGATCTCGTCGCTGCCCTCGCCGGAGAGCACCATTTTCACGCCCATCGCCTTGATCCGCCGCGCCAGCAGGAACATCGGCGTCGATGCGCGGATGGTGGTGACGTCGTAGGTCTCGATGTGGCGGATCACCTCCGGCAGCGCATCGAGGCCTTCCTCGAACGTGTACTCGAAACCGTGATGCACGGTGCCCAGCGCTTCGGCGGCGATCGCTGCGGCGGCCAGATCGGGCGAGCCCTTCAAGCCGATCGCGAACGAGTGCAGGCGCGGCCACCAGGCTTCGGTCTGTCCCCCATCCTCGATGCGACGACGTGCATAGCGCGCGGCCACCGCCGCCACCAGCGACGAGTCCAGGCCACCGGACAGCAGCACGCCATAAGGCACATCGCTCATCAGCTGGCGCTCCACCGCATGCTCGAACGCCTGGCGCAGTTCAGCCAGATCGGCCTGGCGGCCCTGCACGTCGGCGTAGTCGCGCCACGGTTGCTGGTAGTAGCGCACCAGCTCACCGCTGGCACTGTCGAAATAGTGGCCCGGCGGGAACTGCGCGACATCGGCACAGGTATCGACCAGCGCCTTCATTTCCGAGGCCACGCGCAAGCGCCCCTGGGCATCGTGGCCCCAGTACAGCGGCACCACGCCCACCGGGTCGCGCGCCACCAGCACGCGTCCACTGTCACGGTCCCACAGCGCGAAGGCGAAGATGCCGTTGAGCTGTTCCAGCCACTGCGCCGGCGCGCCGCCCTGGCGGTAGAGCGCGTTGATCACCTCGCAGTCCGAGCCGGTCTGGAAGTCGTAGGTGGTGGTCAGCGCCGCCTTCAACGCCTGGTGGTTGTAGATCTCGCCGTTCACCGCCAGCGCCAGCTGGCCATCGGCCGACAGCAGCGGCTGCGAACCACCGGCCGGATCGACGATGGCCAGCCGTTCATGGACCAGCAGCGCACCTTCGTCGAGGTACACGCCGCTCCAGTCCGGGCCACGGTGGCGCTGGCGTTGCGACAGTTCCAGCGCGTGGCGGCGCAGGGTGGGAAGATCGTCACCGGCCTGCAGGCCGAAGATTCCGAAGATCGAACACATGGGGGAGCTCCTGTTGGGGAATTTCACGGGTGGGAAGGTGTTCGACCGGCCATCCAGGCCCGGGCAGGCTGCGCCCGGGCACAAAAAAACCCGCATCGGCTGATGCGGGTTTTCTGGTGTCCGGGCGTGTGTTGCTATCTATCTACCCAGGGCGCAGTCCCGCATCGGCCGCGCACGATTATTCGCGCGCAGATTATTGCGGTTGTTGTTATTGACGGCGGTGGCCAGGCGGATCGACATGGCATCGACCCTACCCCGCTTTCCGGCGCAGCGCAACCGTTGCGTTGGCAACCACTCCCCGGCGCGCATAATGGCGCGCCGTGAAACGTGTAATGGAAATGCAACACCGCACTGGACGCAACGTGGCGCTGGCCGCCCTGTTCTGCCTGGGCCTGGCCGCCTGCCAGACCCTGGCCCCACCCTCGCCCCTGCCGCCGGCCCAGCTGCAGGGCCTGGAGCAACACGGCACCGACGGCAGCTTCGAGGGTGCCTTCGATACCGCGGAAACCTTCGAACGCTTCAACGATCCGCGCGCCATCGCCTACTACGAGCGCGCCGCCGCGGTCACACCCTGGACCTTCCACAACACCAAGGCGGAAGAAGCGCTGGGACGGATCTGGATCTCCGGCACGCTGCGGCATGCCGACAGCCCCCACATCAACCCGGCACCGGTGCTGCGCGCGTCCTGGCGACGTGGCGAACGCGCGTATCTGGCGGCCGCCTACCACGGCAATCCCTATGCGTTCTACGAACTCGCCAAGGCCTATCGTCAGCGAGGCGACGCGCAACAGGCGCTGCGCTGGGACCTGCGCGGAATGATCTACGAGCGCTACCCGAGTTCATCGTCACGGCTACCGGATGCGGTGGCCGCACAGGATGGCACCGTGCATCCACTGGTTGCGCAGATCCAGCGCCGCGCCGAGCGTGGCGATGCCGAAGCGCAGGTAGACCTGGGCGCGCTGCTGGAAAAGGGCATGGGACTGCCGCGCGATCCCGCACGTGCGCTGCAGCTGTACCAGCGTGCCGGCGAGAAGGGCAATGTGTTCGGCCAGTACTTCGCCGGACTGCTGCTGGGCCGCGGTGCACCGGGCGTGGAGAAGGACACCGACGCAGCCGCACGCTGGTTCGCCCGGGCCGAGGCGCAGCGCTTCTACATGGCGGCGCCGAGCTACTGGGAAAAAGCGATCAAGCCGCCATTCTTCATTTTTTCTGAGTAGAGCCGAGCCATGCTCGGCTGGGCATTCCCTGCAGAAGCAGCCGAGCATGGCTCGGCCCTACAGGAAAGCAATGCCGGCGAAAGGCGTGCCGACCAACGGTCGGCACCCAGCGTCGCAGGTTCACGCCAGCAGCCGCTCCACCAGCCGCTGGTACAGCCCCGGCAATGCCTCCAGATCGGCCACGCGCACGTTCTCGTCCACCTGGTGGATGCTGGCGTTGACCGGCCCCACTTCGATGCACTGCGCGCCCAAGGGCGCGATGAAGCGGGCATCGGAGGTGCCGCCGCCGGTGCTTTCTTCCGGTGCACGGCCGATGTGCTCGGCCAGCACCGCACGCGCGGTGGCGCGCAGCGTGCCCTCCGGGGTGTAGAACGGCTCGCCGCTGCGGTGCCACTTCAGCGTGTACTGCAGGCCATGCCGTTCCAGCAGCGCGGTGATCTCCGCTTCCAGCTTCGGTGCGTCCCAGTGCGGGTTGTAGCGGATGTTGAAATCCACCTCGAGCTCGCCGGGAATCACGTTGTTGGCACCGGTACCGGCATGGATGTTGGAGACCTGCAGGCTGGTCGGCGGGAAACTTTCGTAGCCGTCATCCCAGCGCCGCGCACTCAGCTCGGCCAGGGCCGGCGCCGCCTGGTGGATCGGGTTGCGTGCCTTCTCCGGATACGCCACGTGGCCCTGCACGCCCTGCACGCGCAGCTTGGCCGACAGGCTGCCGCGACGCCCCACGCGCAGCAGGTCACCCAGCGTCGCAGTCGAGGACGGCTCGCCGGTGATGCACCAGTCGATGCGCTGGCCGCGTTCGGCGAACAGGCGTGCGACGTGGCGCACGCCATCGATGGCGTCGCCTTCCTCGTCGCTGGTCAGCAGCACCGCCAGCGTGCCGGGATGATCAGGATGCGCTGCAACGAACTGCTCGGCGGCCACCACGAACGCCGCCACGCTGCCCTTCATGTCGGCGGCGCCACGGCCATACAGCACGCCATCGCGGATCTGCGGGCTGAACGGATCGCTGGCCCAGGCCTCACGAGGGCCCGTCGGCACCACGTCGGTATGGCCCAGCAGCACCAGTACCGGCGCGCCCTGGCCGTGGGTCGCCCACAGGTTGTCGACCTCACCCAGCCGCAGGTGATCGCACTGGAACCCGGCCTGCTTCAGGCGTGCCGCCAGCAGCGCCTGGCAACCGGCATCATCGGGCGTCACCGAGGGCCGCGCGATCAGCTCGCAGGTCAGGTCGAGCACCGCGCTCATGCGTCACCCACGCCGAAGCGGGCCTTGAAGCCGTTGTCGCTGAAGCCCTGGCTGACCGTGCCATCGGCCGTGACCACCAGCGGGCGCTTGATCAGCTGCGGGTACTCGCGCAGCAGCAGCTTCCATTCGGCCTCGGAATCGGCGGCCTTGCGGTTGTCCGGCAGCTGCCGCCAGGTGGTGGAGGACCTGTTGACCATCGCGGCCAGGCCACCCAGCTGCGCGGCCCACGCCAACAACATTTCCGGGCTGGGTTTGTTGTCGCGGTAGTCGACGAAGGTGTACGGCACGCCGAAGCGGTCCAGCCACCTGGTCGCCTTCTTGCAGGTATCGCAGTTCTTCAAACCGTAGACAGTGGTGCTCATGGCCATCTGTGATGCTGGAAAACAGAGGGCCAGAATCTCACAACAGGCGCTCGGACACGACCCGGAAAGGTACCCTTGGCAGCTGGAAGGCCAGCCCCTCGTGCAGCGCCACGCCCATCGCCTGCAGGCGCGGGCACTGCTGTTCGCCTTCCAGCTGCAGCGGTTGCAGCTGCGCGATGTCCACCGGCAGGGCAATGCGGGTGCTGGCCCAGCGCTGGTCGCAGGTGCGGGCGATGGCCTCGTCCTGGCAGGTCAGCAAGCGCAGCAGGGCCTGGTGGCCGCCGAAGGCCGCCGCCCACCCGGCATCGTCCCAGCCCGCAGCGCCCTGCCACTGCAGGTGCAGCGCCGGCGCACTGCCCTGCCCGCCCTCGATCAGGGTGTACCCACCGCCATCGGCGCGCACCACGTGCGCGAAGCGCACCGACAGATGCGGCTGCATGGCATCGCTGAAAGCGCGCGCGCCGGCGACGAAGGCCAGCTGGTCCATCACGTTGCGATCAAACAGCACCACCGGCGTCCCATCCCGATCGTCGTCACGACGCAGGTACCAGCGCCAGTTGCTCTGCCGGGGAGACGGCATCATCGAGCGCAGCGGCCCGGCCAGCGCGGGCCCGAAGTGGCCGTGCCGGTAGCTGAGGATGGTGTAGGGCGTGCGTCCGGCATGGACCACGTAGTGATGGCCTGGTGGTGGCATCGGCGCTTGGCGTACGTCGACCCACCAGCTCACGTAGACCACGTCGCGCACATCGCTTACCAGCGCCGGCATCGGCCAGCGCCGCGACAGCGCGCGGCGCAGCCGGGTCCAGCGTGGAGCGTGCAGCAGGCGCGGCAGCATCCGCCCGAACAGGGTGTCGGACGGATGCTGGTAGATCGCGGACTGCGCCAGATCCTCCGGCGCCGTCATCTTCAGTCAGCCAGGCCGCGCAGCAGGTCGTTGACGCTGGTCTTGCTGCGGGTCTTGGCATCAACCTGCTTGACGATCACCGCGCAATACAGCGAATGGGTACCGTCCTTGCTCGGCAGCGAGCCGGACACCACCACGCTGTACGGCGGAATGTAGCCGTAGGTGACCTCGCCGGTGGCACGGTTGTAGATGCGGGTGCTCTGGCTGAGGAACACGCCCATGCCGATCACGCTGTGGTGGCCGACCACCACGCCTTCCACCACTTCCGAACGCGCACCGATGAAGCAGTGGTCCTCGATGATGGTCGGGCTGGCCTGCAGCGGCTCCAGCACGCCACCGATGCCGGCGCCGCCGGACAGATGGCAGTGCTGGCCGATCTGCGCGCAGGAACCGACGGTGGCCCAGGTGTCGACCATGGTGCCTTCGCCGACATGGGCGCCGATGTTGGTGAAGCTCGGCATCAGCACCACGTCCTTGCCGAAGTAGGTACCGCGGCGGGCGATCGCGCCCGGCACCACGCGCACGCCACCACGGCGGAACTTCGCTTCGTCATAGCCGGCGAAGCGCGATTCGACCTTGTCCCAGAACGGCGCCGGGCGTGCATCGACCACCGCCATGTCGTTGACGCGGAAATACAGCAGCACGGCTTTCTTCAGCCACTCATTGACCTTCCAGCCGCCCTGGCCGTCCGGCTCGGCGACGCGGAACTCACCGCTCTCCAGGCCGTCGATCACGCGGTTGACGAGCGGCTTGGTCGACCCTTCCAGCTCGTGCAGGGTCAAGGTGGCGCGGCGCTCGAAGGCGCTCTCGATGCCGAACTTGAGTTCTTCCACGCCTGGTGCCGACGGCTTGCGCAGCGACTTGCGGGCGATGGTTTCGGCGCGGACGGCTTCGGCGCTCTTGGCCGGGGCCGGCTTCTTCACAGCACGCTTCACTGCAGCCGTTTTCTTCGCCGGGGCCTTCACCGCAGCGGCCTTCTTCGGCGCAGGGGTCTTCTTCGCGGCCGGTGCGGCAGCAGCGGGTTTCCGGGCCGCTGCGCTCTTGGGGGTCGCGGCGGTCTTCTTGGCGGGCTTGGTGGCCATCAGGCGGGGTCTCCGGCGTTTCGATCAGGGTCCAGGCAGGCCAGCATCGCGTCATGCAGCTGCTGCCGGGCAGGTTCAGTCAGGGGGAGGTCGTGTTCGTCACTGATCACGAAGGTGTCTTCGGCGCGTTCGCCGAACGTGGCAATGCGCGCATCATGCACGCGCAGGCCCTGGTTGCGCAGCACGAACGCCACATCGGCCAGCAGGCCGGGACGGTCGGGGGCGACCAGGGCAAAACGGGTTGCGCCCGGTTCATCGCGGAACTCGATGCGCGGGGCGAAGCGGAAGTGCCGCAGCTGCCGCGGTACCACCCGGCGCGACGGCCGCAGGCGCGACAGGTCACCGCTGAGTGCCTCGCGCAGCGCCGCTTCCAGGTTGGCACTGTTGCCATCGGCAAAGGTGTCGGCCGGGTTCACTTCGAAGGTATCGAAGATGGTGTCGGCCGGACCGTCCAGCACGCGCGCGCGATGGATGCCGTAGCCCTTGCGGTCCAGGGTCATCACGATCGCGGCAAACAGGCCATCACGGTCGGGCGAGTGCACGAACACTTCCAGCGCCGGGTCGTCGACGCTGATCCGGCGCACCTTCACCAGCGCCTGGCCCTGCTTCACCGGCACCAGCGCGGCGGCCTGCCAGGCCAGCTGCTCGGGGCGCAGGCGGATGAAGCCCTCATCCGGCATCACCGCGAACTGGCGGTCGATGGTGGCATCGTCGTAACCCTGCTCGCGCACCAGTGCGCGCACGCTGTCACGTGCCTCGGCCACGCGCTCGGCGGCCGGTACCGGGTGCTCCAGCCCCTCGCGCAGCGCGCGCCGGGTGGCAAAGTACAGATCGGCCAGCAGGCGGTCCTTCCAGGCATTCCACAGTTTCGGGCTGGTGCCGGCGATGTCGGCACAGGTCAGCAGGTACAGGTAATCCAGGCGGTCGCGGCTGCCGACCAGGGTGGCGAAGCGATGGATCACCACCGGATCGGCGATGTCCTGCTTCTGCGCGGTCACCGACATGCGCAGGTGCTGTTCGACCAGCCATGCCACCAGCTCGGTATCGGTGCCACTGAGCGCATGCGCCTGGCAGAACGCGCGCGCGTCCACCGCACCCAGCTCCGAGTGGTCGCCGCCGCGCCCCTTGGCGATGTCATGGAACAGGCCGGCCAGCAGCAGCAGTTCCGGCTTGCGCAGGCGCGGCCACACTTCGTGCGCGATCGAGAAGCGCTCGTCGGCGCGGCTGCTGGCGAACTGGCCGATGTTGCGCAGGACCATCAGCGTGTGCTGGTCGACCGTATAGACATGGAACAGGTCGAACTGCATGCGCCCGCTGACCTGGGCAAACGCGGGAATCCACTGGCCAAGCACGCCCAGCCGCGCCATGCGCGAAAGCGTATCGACCGGACGCTGGCCGCGCAGCAGGGCCAGGAACTGCTCGCGTGCATCGGCATCGGCCTGGTCATAGGCCGGCAGCAGCGGCAGCGACTCGGCCAGTGCACGCGCAGTGAGCGAATGCAGGCCGCGTACCTGCGGGTTGTTGGCCCAGCTGGAAAACAGGGCGAACACCTGGCCGATGTCGCCGCGCGGCCAGTCGGCCTCGTTGGCGGCCAGGTAACCACGGCGCAGGGAAAAACCCACGGTCAGCGGCTCCGGCTGGGCCTCGCCGTCGAACTGTTCCTCGAAGCGCTGCAGCAGCCGGTCGCTGATCCGGCGCACCACCAGCGCGGCGCGGTAGAAGCCCTGCATCATCTTCTCGACGCCGAGGTTCTCGGCATCGTCTTCGAAGCCCAGCCGCGCGGCCAGGGTCTTCTGGTAATCGAAACGCAGGCGCTCTTCCGGACGGCGCGCGACCAGGTGCAGGCCGAAGCGCAACCGCGCCAGCACTGCACGTTCGCGCTTCAACGCCGCGGCTTCGTCGGCGCCCAGGTGGCCGAGCCCGACCAGGGCCTCCAGGTCGCGCACGCCGAAGGCACGCAACGCCATCCAGCCCAGCGTATTGAGATCACGCAGGCCGCCGGGGCCATCCTTCAGGTCCGGCTCCAGGTTGTCGGCGGTATCGCCGAAGCGCTGGTGGCGGTTGCGCAGCTCTTCCAGCTTGGCCAGGAAGAAGGCGCGTGCCGGCCACAGTTCGCGGTCGTCGATCGCCTCGCGCAGCGCGCGGCGCGCAGCATCATCGGCCAGGATCGGGCGCGCCTCGATCAACGCGGTCAGCACGGTCTGGTCAGCTGCCGCCTCCCGGCACTGCAATGCAGAACGCACCGCATGGCTGACAGCCAATCCGCAGTCCCACAGCAGCGCGAACAGGCGCGCCAATGCCGCCTCGTGCGCCAGTTGTGCCGGCGGATCGCCGAACACCAGCAGGTCGATGTCCGAACGCGGGAACAGTTCACCGCGGCCATAGCCGCCGACCGCGAACAGCGACAGGCCGCTGTCGGCCGGCAGGCAGCGCTGCCAGGCCAGGCGGATCAGATGGTCGGCAGCGCGCGCGCGCAACGCCAGCAGGCGCTCGATGTTGTCGCCCTGGTCGAAGCGGCGGTACAGGCGCGCGTCGGCCTGCTGCAGCGCCTGGCGCGCGGCAGCAGCCCAATCCGGGTCGTTGAGCGACGCGGCCGGCGTGTCCAGCAGCGAACTCGCCGGCAGCATCTTCAGGAAACCTGCGACTCGCCTGGCGACAGGGTCAGCACGTCCACGCCGGTCTCGGTGACCGCGATCATGTGCTCCCACTGCGCCGACAGCTTGCGGTCCTTGGTCACCACGGTCCAGCCATCCGGCAGCACCTTGTTGTAGCGGGTGCCCTCGTTGATCATCGGCTCGATGGTGAAGGTCATGCCGGGCTGCAGCACCAGGCCCTGGCCCGGGCGGCCGTAATGCACCACCTGCGGCTCGTCGTGGTAGACCTTGCCGATGCCGTGGCCGCAGTACTCGCGCACCACGCTGAAACGCTCGCCTTCGGCGTAGCTCTGGATGGCATGGCCGATGTCGCCCAGGGTGGCGCCCGGACGCACCGCACGGATGCCGCGCCACATCGCTTCGTAAGTGGTTTCCACCAGGCGGCGGGCCATCACCGACGGGGTGCCGACGAAGTACATGCGGCTGGTGTCGCCGTGCCAGCCGTCCTTGATGACGGTGACGTCGATATTGATGATGTCGCCATCCTTGAGCACCTTCCCTTCACTGGGGATGCCGTGGCAGATGACATTGTTGACCGAGGTGCACACGGTCTTCGGGAAGCCGCGGTAGCCGACGTTGGCCGGAATGGCACCCTGCACGTTCACGATGTGGTCGTGGCAGATGCGGTCCAGTTCCTCGGTGGTGACACCGGGCTTGACGTGGGGGGTGACGATGTCGAGCACTTCGCTGGCCAGGCGGCCGGCGATGCGCATCATCTCGATTTCCTGCGGGGTTTTCAGATTCACGCTCATGGCACCCATTATCGCCGATCCGGCCGCAATCTGAACGAACGCCGCCCAACTGGCGATCCGGGCCATGCACGATTCCGGCAAGGAAAGTGAAAGCGTGATGGCCTCCACTCTTGCGCCTGCCTATTTATCACGGATTACAGACACTTACGCCTCCTAAGCTGGACCCACTGTCGTCAAAGCGGCGCCGAACGTGCCGTCTTCGCCTTGTTCAACGGACCTTCGGGTCAGGGAGGTTGTCCATGCGATCCCCAGTTCGATCCCCGCTGACATGGGTCATGGCCGGGCTGCTGCTTTCCAGCCCGGCGCTGGCCGCCGACACCACCACCTTCAACGTCACCCTGGTGGTCACCAAGGCCTGCACCATCACGGCGGCGGCCGCCACCAACGTCGACTTCGGCACGGCGGCCTCGACCACCGCCACGCCCACCCTGGGCCAGGGTACGGTGACCGCGCAGTGCTCGGCACTGACGCCCTACACGATTGCGCTGAACGCGGGCGCCAACGCCGGCACCGCCAACGACGTCACCACCCGGCGCATGAAGAACACCAATGCCGCGGTGACCGCCAACAACTATGTCGGCTACCAGCTCTACCAGGATGCCGCACATACCCTGGTCTGGGGCGCCACAACCGGCACCAATACCCAGGCCGGCATCGGCACTGGCCTGGCCGTGCCCTACATCGTCTATGGCCAGATCCTGAACCTGAGCACCAACAACCCGGCCACCGGTAACTACCTGGATACGGTTACCGCCACGATCACCTATTGATGGAGCACGCCCGCATGGCCGGACCCCGCCCGTGGCGCGCCACCGGCGTGGCGCTGCTCGCCCTGTACCTGCTGGCCCCCGCCGGTGCCGGCGCCACCAGCCTGCAGGTCGCCCCGACCAGCCTGCAGCTGGAAGCCCGCCAGCGTGCCGGCGAGCTGTGGCTGACCAACAGCGGCACCTCACCGGTGACGCTGCAGGTGCGCGTGTTCCGCTGGGTGCAGCAGGACGGCCAGGAACAGCTGCTGCCCACCGATGAAGTGATGGCCACGCCGCCGATGCAGGAACTGGCCGCCGGCCAGCAGCAGCTGGTGCGGGTGATGCGTCCGGACAGCGAGCCCCCGCCTGCACAGCGGCACTACCGGCTGATCGTGGACGAGGTACCCGACCTGGCCACCCGTGCCGAGGGCATGCAGTTCGTGCTGCGCTATTCGATCCCGGTGTTCGTGCAGCCTTCGGCCGGCCGCCTGGCCCCACGGCTGCAGGCGCACCTGGTGAAACTGGCGGACGGCCGCAATGGCGTGGAAGTCGCCAATACGGGCGACAGCTACGCACAGATCGCCGATCTTGCGCTGGGCAGCGCCGCGCGCCCGCGCATTGTCCATCCCGGGCTGCTGGGCTACGTGCTGCCGGGCCAGGTGATGCGCTGGCCGATCGAACGCACGGCGATCGACCGCGACAACGACCAGATCACGGCCAAGCTCAATGGCGAGTCGGAACAGACGCCACTGTCGCCCCCACCGGCTCGCTGAGGCGTTGATGGGCGCGCTGTTGGCGGCCCTGGCTCCCGCGGCGACCGAGGCCGCCGATGTGTCCGGCGTGGCGGCCGTTGATGTATCCGGCGTGTCGGCCGATGCCATCCTGCCTCCCCCGACCCCGCTGACCGCCAGCCAGGCGCTGTACCTGGATGTGTCGCTCAACAGCACCCCGCGCGGCCTGCTGCCATTCACCGAGAACCGCGGCCGGCTGCAGGCCAGCCCCGAAGTGCTGCGCCAGCTTGGCTTCAACGCCAGCGGCGATGCGCCGGTCTACCTGGACCAGATCAGCGGTGCGGTGGTGCGCTATGACGCGCACATGCAGACCCTGGCACTGGACGTGCCGCTGGACCAGCTCATCCTGCCCACCACCGTGCTCAGCCGCCCGCAGACGCGCGCGCCCACCGGCAACGCCTCGCCCGGCGCGCTGCTCAACTACGACGTCTACGGCAGCCGGGTGGACACGCTCGGCAACCTCAGCCTGAGCGCGGAGCTGCGCGTGTTTGGTATCGGCAACGGCACCTTCGAAAACACCGCCATCAGCCGCCGCTACCAGCAACCCGGCGACCGCCATTGGCGCGGCGAGAGCGTGCGCCTGGACACACGCTGGAGCCTGGATTTCCCGGACAGTGCAACCACGCTGGAGGTCGGTGACTTCTACAGCGGCTTCGTCGACTGGACCCGCCCGGTTCGCCTGGGCGGCCTGCAGATCGGCCGCAACTACGGCCTGCAGCCCTACCGCGTGCTCACGCCCACGCCGAGCTTCCTCGGCCAGGCGGTGGTGCCCTCCACGGTCGAGCTGTATGTCGATGGCCTGCGCCAGTACAGCGGCCAGGTACCGGTCGGGCCCTTCCAGCTGGCGGCGCAGCCCGGCATCAGCGGCACCGGTAACGCGCAGGTGGTGGTGACCGATGCGTTCGGCCGCATGCAGACGCTGGATTTCAGTTTCTATGGCACCCAGCAGCTGCTGGCCAGGGGCCTTTCGGACTGGTCGGCCGGCGTCGGCCACCTGCGCGAGGACTTTGGCCAGCGCTCCTTCGCCTATGACGATCGCACGGTGGCCAGTGCCAGCTGGCGCGGCGGTGTCACCGACACGTTCACCGGCGAGGCGCATGCCGAAGGCGGCGGCGGCCTGGCCCAGGCCGGTGTCGGTGGCTGGTGGCTGCTCGGCGCCGCTGGCGTGTTCAATGCCGCCTATGCGCACAGCGGCTACCACGGCCTGCAGGGTGGGCAATGGGCGCTGGGCTACAGCTGGAACAACCGTCGCTTCAACGTCAATCTGCGCAGCGTACGCAGCCACGGCGACTACCGCGACCTCGGCGCGCTGCAGGGCAACCTGCCGCCGAGCATCAGCGAGCAGGCCACGCTCGGCCTGGACCTGCTGCGGCTGGGCACGCTCAGCGCCAGCTATCTGCGCCTGCGCTACCCGGATGGAGACGACAACCGCTATGCCAGCCTGTTCTGGTCACGTACCTGGAGCCAGCGCTGGTCGGCCTATCTTTCGGTAAACCAGAACCTGGACCGCAGCGACGACCGCAGCATCTACCTGTCGGTGACTGCCAGCCTGGGCAACAACCGCCAGGCCAGCCTTTCGAGCCAGCGCAACGGCGACAGCCAGAGCTGGGTGGCGGACGTGACCCAGCCAGTGCCGGGCGATGGCAGCGCCGGCGGCGTCGGCTGGCGCGCGCAGCTGCGCCACGGCGAGGACGGCAACGGCGGCCTGGCCGAGGTCGGGATCCTCAACGATGTCGGTCGCTACTCGTTCGGCGCCTCGCGCCAGGGTGGACTCAACTATGCCTACGCCAGCGCCAGCGGCAGCCTGGTGTGGATGGGCGGGCACGCCTTCGCCACGCGCGAGGTGTCCGATGCGTTCGCGGTGATCAGCACCAATGGGGTGGGCGGCGTCCCGGTGCGGCTGGAGAGCCGCCTGATCGGCGTCACCGATGATCGCGGCCTGCTGCTGGTCAGTCCGTTGCTGTCCTGGCAGCGCAACCGGGTCTCGATCGACACCCTGGACCTGCCCGAAGACATGCGCGCCGACCGCATCGAGGACTGGGTGACCCCGCGCCAGCGCGCCGGCACCCGCGTGACCTTCCAGCTGCGCTCGCGGCCGTCACTGAGCCTGACCCTGCTGGCAATGGACGGCCAGCCTCTGGAGGTCGGCAGCGAGGTGCGGTTGCCCGATGGCCGCCAGGCCACGGTCGGCTACGACGGCCTGCTCTATCTGGAAGACGTTGCCGCCGGCAGCGTGCTGTACGTCACCACCAGCCGCGGCCCCTGCCGCGTGAAAGTGCCGGACCTGCCCAAGGTGGTGGCGTCCGGCGCACGGCCGAAGCCGGCGCCGCAGCAGTGCATCCCGGAGGTGGCGCCATGAGGGTGCTGCTGCTCGTCCTGCTGCTCTGGGCCGGCCTGCTGGCAGCGGCGCCCGCCGGTGCCACCGCGGTCTGCACGGCGGTCGCCAATCCGACCCTGCCGTTCGGCAACATCAACAGCAATGCACCCGGCCCGAGTACGGCCAACCTCAACATCACGGTGACCTGCACCACCGCCGCGCTGAGCCTGCTGGCCACCACCGGCGTGCGCGTCTGCGTGGGCATCGGCGCAGGCAGTGGCGGCGGCAGCAGTTCCACCTTCCGCACGATGGCCACCTCCAGCAGTGACACCCTGAATTTCCAGCTGTACAACAACGCCAGCTTCGGCCAGGTCACCGGACTGGTGCCGCGCGGCACGCCACCTGCGCAGGAACTGACCATGACCTACAACGTGCCGCTGGTGACGGGCGGCAGCGGTGCGCAGTCCATACAGCTGTTCGGGCAGATCCCGGCCAACCAGATCCTGGCCTCCGGCGCGTACAGCAGCACCTTCAGCGGGGCCAACGTGGTCCTGACCTGGGCCTGGAACGAAGTCCTGCTCGGTACCGCCACCGTGCCCGCCACCTGCAATGGCGGCGCCACCGGCACCAACAGCGCCAGTGCAGCCTTCAGCTTCACCGCCACCGCCAACGTGCTGCCGCAATGTGGCAGCTACGTCACCACCACCATGGACTTCGGCAACGTCACCGGCGGCATTCCGGCCAACATCGACCGGACCGCCACCCTCACCCTGACCTGCCTGAAGAGCACTGCCTTCCAGGTCGGCCTCGACAACGGCCAGAACAATCCCACTGCCACCACCACCCGGCGCATGGCCACCACCCTCGGCGGAAGCACCTATTACCTCGCCTACGAGCTCTACCGGGACTCGGCGCGGAGCCTGCGCTGGGGCAATACCCTGACCGTCGACACGGCCAGCGGCACCGGTACCGGCAGCGCGCAGCAATTGACCATCTATGGCCGGGTGCCACCGGTCAGCGGCCAGCCGCCGGCCGGCACCTACAACGACCTGGTGACGGTGACGATCACCTACTGACCGGCGTGCCGACCAACGGTCGGCACCCACCGGACGAAGGCCGTGCCGAGCGCCGGCTCGGCGCTACAGTTCCGGCACATCCCGCCGATACCGCGCAGCAAGTCTTTCAGCATGGTGGATGGCAGGTGGTTCGCACATTCCTGATCGGGGCAATGCTGGTCGCCAGCCTGCCGGCATGGGCCGAACCCAGCAGCCCCCTGCAGATCCGGCTGACCGTGGTTGAATCCTGCAGCGACGATGGCGGCGGCATCCGCTGCCCGGCACCGCACCAGCGCAGTGACGCACCCCAGGCGCCGCGCCAGGTCCGCGAGCTCGCACCACCGGCGACGGACGAGAACGCAACACCCTCCGTGACCCTCATCTACTGATGCGCGCGTTGCTGATCCTGCTGGCACTGCTGCTGGCACTGCCTGCCGCAGCGCTGGAGCTGTTGCCGACCACCCTGCAGCTGCCGGCCCAGGGCGGCAGCGCCGAACTGTGGTTGCACAACCCCGGGCCCGGCCGCTGGCAGGGCCAGGTGCAGGTGCTGGCGTGGGATCAGCAGCTGGACGCCGAACGACTGCACCCCAGCGACCAGATCCGGGTCAGCCCGGCGCGGCTGGACCTGGCCCCCGGCAGCACCCAGCGCGTCTGGCTGTTGCCAGGCGATCCGCCAGCGGCGGCCGCTGAACAGGCCTATCGGGTCGTACTGGCACCGACGTTGCCGGGGTTGCCGCGCTATTCGCTGCCGCTGTTCCGCGGCCCAGCGGGGCCAGCACTGCAGGCCCGGCTGCTGGGCCGCGTCGAGGCCCACGGGTCTCTGGCCGTACTGCGACTCAGCAATGCCGGTACCCTGCACGGCCGCCTGCACGATCTGCGCTTCATCACGGCGGACGGCCAGGCAACGCTGCTGACGGCTGGCCTGGCCGGCTACATTCTGGCGGGCCATGAACGCCGCTGGCCCCTGCCTGCCCGCGCCGATGGCTATGCAGGCGGCCGCTTCCAGGCACGCCTGCAGGACGGCCGCGAGGTCGATCTGGCCGCAACTGACCCTGCAATTGCAGCAAGCGCCCCCAGCGGGCTATAATCGACCGGATTCCTGCCGCCAGCGTGCGCGGGAACCCGTCCACACCGGACGTCACCGGTGAATCCACACCTGCTGCCCCCATCCGTGCCGGGGTGCTCCGCAAGGAGTTCGGCCACGGAGGCAACAGGGAAGCCCAACCCCGGAACCGATCGCGCTTCCACGCGTCCCGCATACCTATCCCCGCGGGCGGAATCGCTGGTTCCATGTCAGGAGTATTGCAATGCCCCAGGTCACCATGCGTCAGATGCTGGAAGCCGGCGTCCACTTCGGCCACCAGACCCGCTACTGGAACCCGAAGATGGCTCCGTACATCTTCGGCGCCCGCGGCAAGATCCACATCATCAACCTGGAAAAGACCGTCCCGCTGTTCAACGACGCGATGAACTTCATCTCGTCGGTTGCCCAGAAGCGCGGCACCGTCCTGTTCCTGGGCACCAAGCGCAGCGCCCGCGAAACCATCAAGGAAGAAGCCGAGCGTTGCGGCATGCCGTTCATGAACCAGCGTTGGCTGGGCGGCACCCTGACCAACTTCCGTACCGTCAAGCAGTCGGTTGCCCGCCTGAAGGAACTGGAAGCCGGTGAAACCGACGGCACCTTCGAGAAGCTGGTCAAGCACGAAGTGCTGGGCCTGCGTCGCGAGCGCGACAAGCTGGAAGCCTCGCTGGGCGGCATCAAGGACATGAACCGCCTGCCGGACGCCATCTTCGTGATCGACATCGGCCACGAAGACATCGCGATCAAGGAAGCCAAGAAGCTGGGCATCCCGGTCATCGCCGTGGTCGACACCAACTACAACCCGGAACTGGTTGATTACGCCATCCCGGGCAACGACGACGCCATCCGCGCTGTGCAGCTGTACGCCCGCGCCGCTGCCGACGCCGTGCTGGAAGGCAAGGCGGCTGCCCCGCACGCCGCTTCGGTGCGCGAGGAAGAATTCGCTGAAGCCGCTGCTGAAGGCGAAGAGAAGCCGGCCCGCCGCGCTCCGGCCAAGAAGGCTGCCAAGAAGGGCGACGACGCCCAGGCCTGATCCAGGCCCCGGGTGGACGCCCGGCGTCCACCCTCCCTGCACGCAGCCATCGGCGCGTGACAGGACCGTGTCACACGGGCCGGCCACCATGCCGGCCCAACCCCTTTCTTTCGTGAGGTAATCCCGTGGAAATCACTGCTTCCCTGGTCAAGGAACTGCGCGAGCGCACCGGCGCCGGCATGATGGAATGCAAGAAGGCGCTTACCGAAGCCAACGGCGACATCAACGCCGCTGCTGAAGCCATGCGCAAGTCCGGCGCCGCCAAGGCCGACAAGAAGGCTGACCGCGTGGCCGCCGAAGGCCGCCTGGGCCTGGCCCAGGACGGCGGCAAGGCCGTGCTGGTCGAAGTCAACTCGGAAACCGACTTCGTCGCCAACGATGACAACTTCAAGTCCTTCGTCAACGCCGTCGCCGCTGCTGCCCTGGCATCGGGCGCCAACGACGTCGAAGCCGTGAAGGCCGCCACTCTGGCCGACGGCCGTACCGTCGAGGAAGCCCGCGCCACCGCCGTGCAGACTCTGGGTGAGAACATCCAGATCCGCCGCATGGTCAAGGTCGACACCACCGGCAACATCGGCGCCTACGTCCACACCAACGGCAAGGTCGGCGTGCTGGTCGACCTGATCGGCGGCGACGTCGAGCTGGCCCGTGGCCTGGCCATGCACGTGGCCGCGCTGAAGCCGCCGCACAACAAGGCTGCGGACGTCCCGGCCGAGTTCGTCGAGAAGGAAAAGGAAATCGAGCTGGCCAAGATGACCGATAAGGACAAGGCCAAGCCGGCCGACATCCTGGAAAAGATCATCAGCGGCAAGATCAACAAGATCGTCAGCGACGTGACCCTGTACGGCCAGACCTACGTGCTGGGCGACACCACCGTCGAGCAGGTGGTCAAGGCCGCCGGCGCCGACGTGGCAGGCTTCAAGCTGCTGATCGTCGGCGAAGGCATCGAGAAGGTGGTGGAAGACTACGCCGCCGAAGTTGCCAAGGCGATGCAGGTCTGATTCCAGCCTTCCGGCTGTGAAGCGACCAGAAGGAGCCGCGGGAAACCGCGGCTCTTTTTTTATGCATGGGCCCAGGGATCAACCCATGGCCCACCGGTGGGTGCGCACCGTTGGTGCGCACAACCGGCACCTTTGCGTTGCGCGCGAATCAAGCCGATACTCGGCGCAGGGAATCCACAGTCATTTAGCAGGAACGAAAATCGCGGACTGTGATGCATTCCTAGGTATTCTTGTCCTAATGGAATTGAACGACCCGACATGCCTCCCGAGCTGACAGCTGCCCTGGCGCTCTGCCGCAACCTGCCTTCGCCACCCGGTATTGCCCTGCGCATCATCGAACTGGCCCAGGACCCGGAAGCGGACATCGCCACCGCTGCCGACATCATCGCCATCGACATGGCGCTGAGCGCTCGCATGCTGCGCATCGCCAATTCGCCGCTGTACGCCAGCCGCCGCCGGATCGAGAACCTCGGCCAGGCGCTGACCATGCTGGGCCTGAACGCCACGATCAGCCTCGCCCTCGGCTTCACTGTCACCCAGGGCCTGACCGGCGGCACCGGCGCCGACCACGACCTGCGCCAGCGCGCGTGGAAGCGCAGCATCCTCAGCGCCCTGGCTGCCAGCCAGCTGGGCCAGGCGCGCGGCCTGCGCCGGCTGGAAGAACTGATGCTGGCCGGCCTGCTGCAGGACCTGGGCGTACTGTGCCTGGCCCAGGCCGAGTCGGAGCGCTACCTGCCGCTGCTGCGCGAGGCACGCGACAACATCGACCTGGTCGCCCGCGAACGCGAGGAACTGGGCTGCAGCCATGCCGAGGTCGGCGCGTGGGTGGCCGAGCAATGGGGCCTGCCCCGCTACCTGGTGGAGAGCATCAGCCACAGCGAGGACGAGGACACCGCCGAATCGCCGTTCCAGGCCTGCGTGCAGCTGTCCGGCGCGGTGGCCGACATCTGGCTGGACAGCGACGCCGACGCCGCGCGTGAGCGCGCCCTGCAGCAGGTGCACGACCGCCTGGAGCTGGACAGCGCGCGCTTCGACCAGGTCCTCGCCCGCATCAGTGAAGCCCTGCCCGACATCGCCAGCCTGTTTGATGCCGGCCTCAATTCCCCGGCGCGGGTGCGCGAGCTGATCGATCACGCGCAGGAGCTGGCCACGCTGCGCAACCTGCGCGAACTGCAGGACGCCGACCAGGCACGACGCCGCGCCGACGAGTTCGAGGCGCGCGCCAAGCGCCTCGCCGACCAGGCCCATCGTGACGCGTTGACCGGCGTGCTCAACCGCCGCCAGCTGGAAGCGGTGCTGGAGCAGGAATTCCTGCGCGCCGGCCGCCAGGGCTGGCCATTGTCAGTGGCCTTCATCGACCTGGACGACTTCAAGAAGATCAACGACGCCCACGGCCACCTGACCGGCGACGAGGTACTGCGCGCCTTCGCCGGCAAGCTGCAGGGCCAGCTGCGCAACAGTGACACCGTCGCCCGCTTCGGCGGCGAGGAATTCGTCGCGCTGCTGCCAAACACCAGCGAAAGCGTGGCCCTGGACGTGATCCGCCGGGTGCTGGCCAACATCGTCGCCACGCCGATGGCCGAGCTGGAGGGCGGGCCGCTGTTCGTCACCTTCTCCGCCGGCGTGGCCACCCAGGGTGGCTACGAGCGCTTCGCCGACGTGCAGGACCTGCTGCGCGCAGCCGACGACGTGCTGTACCGCTCCAAGAACCTGGGCCGCAACCGGGTGATCGCCCGCTCGCCAGGTGCCCTCGGCCACGACGAGCTGTCGGCCACCGCTGGCGCCGAGCTGGGCTGAACGGGAAGCCCCGTTTGACCGCGGCGAACGACCGGATTCTGCGCCGCAGTGCACAAAACACTTTGGCACGACGCCGCATGCGCGTAGAATCGCCCGCGATTTCCACGCACCCGAGGTCCTCATGTCCAAGCTCGCCTATCGCCGCATCCTTCTGAAACTGTCCGGGGAGGCGCTGATGGGAGACGAGGACTACGGCATCGACCCGAAGGTCATCAATCGCCTGGCCCGCGAGGTCATCGAAGCCCAGCAGGCCGGTGCCGAAGTGGCGCTGGTGATCGGGGGCGGCAACATCTTCCGCGGCGCCGGCCTGGCCGCCGGCGGCATGGACCGGGTCACCGGCGACCAGATGGGCATGCTGGCCACGGTCATCAACGCCCTGGCCATGCAGGATGCCCTCGAGAAGCTGGGCGCCAAGGCCCGCGTGATGAGCGCGATCAAGATCAACGACGTGTGCGAGGACTACATCCGCCGCCGCGCCATCCGCCACCTGGAAAAGGGCCGCCTGGTGATCTTCGCCGCCGGCGTCGGCAGCCCGTTCTTCACCACCGATTCCGGCGCCGCCCTGCGCGCGATCGAGATCGGCGCCGACCTGCTGCTGAAGGCCACCAAGGTCGATGGCGTGTACGACAAGGACCCGAACAAGCACAACGATGCGGTCCGCTTCGACAGCCTGAGCTACGACGAAGTGATCCGCCGCGGCCTGGAAGTGATGGACACGGCGGCCTTCGCATTGGCCCGCGACAGCGACCTGCCGATGCGCGTGTTCGACATGGGCCAGCCGGGCGAGCTGCTGAAGATCCTCAACGGCGCGAACATCGGCACCCTGGTCCAGGGCCGCGACCCGGCCTGAGCCTGAGCGCAAAGCGGCGATCGGGCCGATTCAGGCCCGGCAGCGTCCCGTATTCGCCTATAATCGCCCGATTCCAGATACATCCAGGACCGGGCGATGCTCAACGACATCAAGAACAACGCGCAGACGCGCATGGCCAAGAGCATCGACGCTCTGAAGCACACCCTCACCTCCATCCGGACCGGGCGTGCCACGCCTGCCCTGCTGGACCGCGTGACGGTCAGTGCCTATGGCAACGCCAGCACCCCGCTGAACCAGGTTGCCTCGATCTCCAACGCCGACGCGCACTCGCTGCTGGTCACGCCGTTCGACAAGGGCATGATCAAGGAGATCGAAAAGGGTCTCTACAACGCCGAGTTCACCCCGAACACCCTCGGCACCGCGATCCGCATCAACATGCCGCCGCCGACCGAAGAGCGCCGCAAGGAGCTGGCCAAGCAGGTGCAGAAGGAAGGTGAAGGCGCCAAGATCGCGATCCGCAACATCCGTCAGGACGCGAACAAGGAAATCGCCAAGCTGGTCAAGGACAAGGCGATCAGCGAAGACGAGAAGAAGCGCGGCGAAGACGACATCCAGAAGCTGACCGACGCCAACATCAAGGACGTCGACAAGGTCGTCGCCGACAAGGAAAAAGAACTGCTGTCGGTCTGAAGTCGATGCCTTCAGCCCCGCCTCCGTTACCGGCCGCCCTGCCCCGCCACATTGCCATCATCATGGATGGCAATGGGCGCTGGGCACAGCAGCGCCGTCGCCCCCGCGTGATCGGCCACCGTGCCGGCGCGCGCGCGGTCAACCGCACCATCGAGCGCTGCCTTGAACTGGGCATTCCGGCGCTGACCCTGTTCGCCTTCTCCAGCGAGAACTGGGGCCGGCCGCAGGAGGAAGTGGATGCATTGATGAAGCTGTTCCTCGGCGCGCTCGACCGCGAGGTGGACGAGCTGCACCGGCGCGGCGTGCGCGTACGCTTCATCGGCGAACGCGAGCGCTTCGGTGCCGGGCTGGTCAGCCGCATGCAGCTGGCCGAACAGCGCACCGCCGACAACACCACCCTGACCCTGTCGATCGCGGCCAGCTATGGCGGCCGCCAGGACATCGCCCGCGCCGCGCGCGCCCTGGCCGTCGAAGTGGCGGCCGGTCGCCTGTTGCCCGAGCAGATCGACGAATCGCTGCTGGGCAGCCAGGTCGCCCTTGCCGACCTGCCGCCGCCGGACCTGTTCATCCGCACCGGCGGCGACACCCGCATCAGCAACTTCCTGCTGTGGCAGCTGGCCTACACCGAGCTGTGGTTCACCGAGGCCCTGTGGCCGGACTTCGATGCCGGGCAGCTGCAGCAGGCGCTGGACGCCTATGCCGGCCGCGAGCGTCGTTTCGGCCTGACCAGCGCCCAGATTGCCGCACTGGCCACCGAGACTTCCAGCCCATGACCAAGACCCGAGTCCTCGCCGCGCTGATCATGGCGCCGGTTGCCATTGCGGCGATCCTGCTGCTGCCCACGCAATGGCTGGCCGCCGCCGCCGCTGCGGTGCTGCTGATCGGCCTGTGGGAATGGCTGAAGCTGGCCGGTATCGAAGACACCCTGGCACGCACCGTACTTCTGGTGCTGAACCTGCTGCTGATGGTGCTGCTGGTCTGGGCCGATGGCAGTACGCTGGTGCTGTTCCAGATAACCACGCTGGCCGGCGTTGCCTGGTGGCTGGCCGCGCTGGTCTGGCTGCGCTTCTTCAATTTCGGTGCACAGCCGTCGGCGCCCTCGCGCATCCTGAAGATGCTGGCCGGCACGCTTGCCATCGTGCCCGCCTGGGCCGCGCTGGTGCTGATCCATGCCGGTGGCGATCCGCCGGGCAAGCAGGGCCACCTGTGGCTGCTGGCTGCACTGGCACTGGTGTGGGCGGCCGACTCGGGCGCCTACTTCGCCGGCCGCCATTTCGGCAAGCACAAGCTGGCCCCGCGGATCAGCCCCAACAAGACCTGGGAAGGCCTGTTCGGCGGCCTGTTGGCCGGTGTCGCCGTGGCCGTCGGCCTGGGCTGGCTGGCCGGGATCGATACCGCACACCTGCCGGGCCTGCTGATCACCGCGGTCGTGGCCGTGTTCGCCTCGGTGCTGGGTGACCTGTTCGAGAGCCTCATCAAGCGCCACGCGGGCGCCAAGGATTCGGGCCACCTGATCCCGGGCCATGGCGGCGTGCTCGACCGGGTCGACGGCGTCCTCGCCGCCGTCCCGGTGTTCGCGCTGGGCAAGGAAATCTTCGGGTTCTGACCATGAATGCTGCTGCAGACCTGCGCCGGGTCGCCGTATTCGGCGCCACCGGCTCGATCGGTGCCTCCACGCTGGACGTGATCGCCCGCCACCCGCAGCGCTACCAGGCGACCGTGCTCGCCGCCGGACGCCAGGTGCAGGGGCTGCTGGCGTTGTGCCGCCAGCACAAACCCGCGCACGCGGTGATCGCCGACGAATCGCTGTTTGCCGAACTGCGTGACGGCCTGCGCGACGCCGGACTGGCCACCGAAGCCCATGCCGGCCATGCCGCGTTGGACCAGCTGGCCGCCAGCGACGCCTGCGATACCGTGGTCGCGGCCATCGTCGGCGCTGCCGGCCTGTCCTCGACCCTGGCCGCGGCCGCCGCCGGCAAGCGCATCCTGCTGGCCAACAAGGAATCGCTGGTGCTGGCCGGCGAACTGCTGACCCGTACCGCCGAACGTGCCGGTGCCGAAATCATCCCGATCGACAGCGAACACAGCGCCATCTTCCAGTGCCTGCGCTCGCGCGACGCCAGCGTCGACGGCGCCGGCGTGCGCCGGATCCTGCTGACCGCCTCCGGCGGCCCGTTCCGTGGCCGCAGCCGCGCCGAACTGGCCCAGGTCACCCCGGCCCAGGCCGTTGCCCACCCGAAGTGGTCGATGGGACCGAAGATCTCGGTCGATTCGGCGACGTTGATGAACAAGGGCCTGGAAGTCATCGAGGCCCACCACCTGTTCGGCGTGCCCGGTGAACGCATCGAAGTGCTGGTGCACCCGCAGAGCCTGGTCCATTCGCTGGTCGAGTTCGTCGACGGCTCGACCCTGGCGCAGATGGGCCTGCCGGACATGCGCACCACCCTCGCCGTTGGCCTGGGCTGGCCACAGCGCATCGAATCGGGCGTGGCCGGGCTGGACCTGCTGGCCCAGGGCCGGCTGGATTTCGAGGCCCCGGACACCGACGCCTTCCCCTGCCTGGCCCTGGCCTGGCAGGCGATGCAGGCCGGCGGCACCGCACCGGCGGTGCTGAATGCTGCCAACGAGGAGGCGGTTTCAGCGTTTCTTCAGGGCCGGATCGGTTTCCTGACGATCCCGGCGCTGGTTGCTAACGCTCTTTCAACACTGCCGACGCAAGCAGCCGATACACTGGAGGTCCTGTTGTCCGCCGACCAGCGGGCACGCCAGCTCACCCTGAACGCCATCGACGCCGCCTGAACGACCGCCTCGCCCAGCATGACGCCGCCGCCCCTGCCCGCCACTGTGAGCCTGCATGACTGACTTCATCGGATCGGTCTGGTGGATGATTGTCAGCCTCGGGCTGCTGGTCACGTTCCACGAGTTCGGGCATTACTGGGTCGGGCGCCTGTGCGGGGTCAAGATCCTGCGTTTCTCGGTCGGCTTCGGCCGGCCGCTGTGGTCGCGCCGCGACCGGCATGGTACCGAGTTCGCCATCGCCGCCATTCCGCTGGGTGGCTACGTGAAGTTCCTCGACGAACGCGAGGTCGAAGTCCACCCGCACGAGCGCGGCCAGGCCTTCAACCACAAGACCGTCTGGCAGCGCATCGCGATCGTTGCCGCCGGCCCGATCGCCAACCTGCTGCTGTGCATCCTCCTGCTGTGGGCGATGTTCGTGATCGGCAAGCAGGATTACTCGCCCACCGTCGGCCGCGTCAGCGGCATCGCCGCCAGTGCCGGCCTGGCCAGCGGCGACCGCGTGCTGCGCGTGGACGACCGCCAGGTGGTCACCCTCGGCGAGGCCAGCATGGCACTGACCGCGGCCGCGATGGACCGCCGCGACGTGAAGCTGGAAGTGCTGGATACGGCCGACCAGGTGCGCACGCGCACCCTGCCGCTGTCGCAGCTGCCGGCGGGTTTCGATGAGCGGCGGGTGCCGATCCTGGCTGGCATGTACTGGCAGTCGTGGCTGCAGCCCGCGCTGGTCGAGTCGCTCACCGCGGACTCCGTGGTGGCCGGGCAACTGCAGCCGGGCGACCTGATCGTGGCCATTGACGGCCAGCGCATCGACGGCGCCGACCAGGTGATCGGCGAGATCCAGGCGCTGGGCCGTGCCGGTGGCCCGGGCATGATCGAGGTCCTGCGTGGCGGCGAGCGCCTGGCGCTGGAAGTGACGCCACGCAAGGGCCAGGACGCCAAGGGCGGCCCCACGTGGCAGATCGGCGTTCAGTTCCCGACCAAGTTCAGCCCCCCCTACGACACCCTCCTGCGCTACGGCCCCCTGGACTCGGTCACCGTCGCGGTACGCGAAACCGGCCGCCTGGCGGCCGACTCGCTGGGCATGATGGGCCGCATCGTCACCGGCAAGGCCTCGCTTCAGAACGTTTCCGGGCCGGTCACCATCGCCCGCGTGGCCAATGTCTCGGCCAAGCGCGGCCTCGACTGGTTCCTGCAGTTCCTTGCCCTGCTGTCCCTCAGCCTGTGCATCATCAAC
The DNA here is from genome assembly GCF_049384345.1 of Stenotrophomonas sp. CASM110. Classification (NCBI taxonomy): domain Bacteria; kingdom Pseudomonadati; phylum Pseudomonadota; class Gammaproteobacteria; order Lysobacterales; family Lysobacteraceae; genus Stenotrophomonas; species Stenotrophomonas sp. CASM110. Next base: position 175,668 of record NZ_JBMRGI010000002.1, on the reverse strand, counting down.
CTGCTGCCGATCCCGATCTTGGACGGCGGCCACCTGCTGTATTACCTTATCGAGTTGGTCAAGGGCAGCCCGCTGAGCGAGCGTGCCATCGCCGCCGGCCAATACATCGGCCTGGCGTTGCTGGCCGGGCTGATGGGGTTGGCGTTCTACAACGACATCCTCGGCCTGGTCCCGCGATGAACTTTTCCATGTTGTTGCCGTCTACAGCGTCGGCATCCCGCACCAATGAAATCGACCTTCCTACCGGACGTGACATGACGCGACTCCCCAATCGCCGCCTGCTGGCCCTCGCCCTCGCCGCCGTCACCGGCGCTCCCGCCCTGGCCCAGGCAGCCGAGCCCTTCACTGTCAGCGACATCCGCGTCGATGGCCTGCAGCGCATCAGCTCGGGCACGGTATTCACCTACCTGCCGGTGGAACGTGGCGAGACGGTCACCGACAACAAGGTCGGCGAGACGATCCGCGCCCTGTACAAGACCGGCTTCTTCGAAGACGTGCAGCTGGACCGCCAGGGCACGATCCTGGTGGTGACCGTCAAGGAACGTCCGGCGATCAACAAGCTGACCGTGACCGGCAACAAGGACATCAAGTCCGACCAGCTGCTCAAGGGCCTGTCCGACATCGGCCTGACCGAGGGCGGCACCTTCGATCGCCTGAGCCTGGACCGCGTGACCCAGGAACTGCGCCGCCAGTACAACGACCGTGGCAAATACAACGTCGACATCACCCCGACGGTGAGCCCGCTGGACCGCAACCGCGTGGACATCGCCATCGCCATCAAGGAAGGCAAGGCGGCCAAGATCCGCCACGTCAACCTGGTCGGCACCGAAAAGTTCGAGAGCAAGGACATCCTGGAGACCTGGGAGTCCAAGGAGCACAACTGGGCGTCGTGGTACCGCCGTGACGACCAGTACTCCAAGGAAAAGCTGTCCGGTGACCTGGAAAAGCTCAACTCCTGGTACCTGGACCGCGGCTACGTCGATTTCAGCATCGATTCCACCCAGGTCTCGATCAGCCCCGACAAGCGCGACATGTTCCTGACCGCGGGCGTGACCGAGGGTGCGCAGTACAAGATCTCCGAGATCAAGGTCAGCGGCGACACCATCCTCCCGCAGGAGGACGTCGAGCGCATGGTGATCCAGAAGTCCGGCGACACGTTCTCGCGTGCCCTGCTGGAATTCAGCTCGGACACCATCACCAATTCGCTGTCCAACATCGGCTACGCGTTCGCCAAGGTGAACCCGATCCCGACCACCAACCGCGCCGAGCAGACCGTCGCCATCAACATGCAGGTCGTGCCCGGCCCGCGCGTGTCGGTGCGCCGCATCCTGTTCCGTGGCAATACCCGCACCTCCGATGAGGTGATGCGCCGCGAAATGCGCCAGTTCGAGAACAGCTGGTACTCGCAGGCCGCGATCGACCGCTCCAAGATCCGCCTGCAGCGCCTGGGCTACTTCGAATCGGTGGAAGTGGAGACCCCGGCCGTCAGCGGCAGCAACGACCAGGTCGACGTCGTCTACAACGTCAAGGAAACCACCTCGGGCAGCTTCGTGTTCGGCCTGGGCTACTCGCAGTCCTACGGCATGACCACCTCGGTGCAGCTGTCGCAGAACAACTTCCTTGGCGGCGGCAACCGCGTGTCGGTCGAAGCCTCGCGCAGCAGCTACCTGCAGCGCTACGGCTTCAGCTACACCAACCCGTACTTCACCGATGACGGCGTGTCGCTGGGCTATAACCTGTCCTGGCGCGAACTGGACTACTCCGACTTCAATACCGCGCAGTACAACAGCACCAATGGTTCGGCGCAGGTGGTGTTCGGCGTGCCGCTGACCGAGACCGATACCGTCTCGCTGATGTTCGGCATCGACAGCAACCAGATCACCACCTACCAGGGCTCGACCCCGCAGTCGATCATCGACTACATCAACGCGGTCGGTAAGCGCACCTTCCACGCCTGGCGCACCGAGCTGGGCTGGGCGCGCGACTCGCGCAACGACTACTTCATGCCAACGCGCGGCACCTACCAGCGCATCGGCCTGGAAACCACGCTGCCGGGTTCGACCATCGAGTACTACAAGCTGAACTACCAGATCAGCAAGTACTGGCCGATCATGCCGTCGCTGGTGATCAACACCCGCGCGGAAATCGGCTACGGCGATGCCTACGGCAACGACTACACCCGTACGCTGACCAATCCGGATGGCACCACCCGCACCGTCACCGCCAGCGGCCTGCCGTTCTTCGAGAACTTCTACGCCGGTGGCACCAACTCGGTGCGCGGCTTCGAGGACAACACCCTCGGCCCGCGCGAAGTCACCACCGGTTATCCGGAAGGCCAGCCGCTGGGTGGTTCGCTGAAGACCGTCGGTTCGGTCGAAGCCTACTTCCCGCGCCTGTTCGACAGCCCGTCGGCACGCGTGTCGGCCTTCGTCGACTTCGGCAACGTCTACAATGGCACCCAGAACTTCAAGGCCAACGAGCTGCGCGTGTCCACCGGCGTGGCCCTGCTGTGGCGCGCCCCGGTCGGCCCGATCTCGATCAGCTACGCCTTCCCGCTGAAGAAGGAAGACGATGACAAGATCGAGCGTCTGCAATTCACGTTCGGTGGCCAGTTCTGAGGAACGTTGTTCCTCAGAACTGATCCACCTCCGGTGAATTGCCCGCGCATTTCACCTATCCCCCGCGCCGCTGGCGCGCCCCCCTTAACAAAGGGGGGCTCTCCACCAGACGGGGCGCGAAGCGCCGGGCATTGCCCGGCGTTTTCGTTTTGCAGATGACACTGCACGGCACGGGCTTTTGGCCGCGCTTGCGGGAAATTGTCCAGAGGCGGCGGATGGCCCTGGACAGGACCGTTGGCGCCATGGATGGCGCCATCGAGCACCATGGAGGGGGTTTTGCGTGTCCTGGCCAGGGCCACCCGCCGCCTCCCGCCCGTACCAGGCAGGCGCCAAGCCCTGCCCCCGCATGACCGAAATGGCGTCACACGTTAAACTCCCGCCGTGAATACTCCCACCTACACCGCCCAGCAACTCGCCGAGCAGTTCGGCCTGCAGGTCCATGGCGACCCCGCCACCGCCATCCATGGCGTGGCCACCCTCGCCCATGCCGGCCCTGGCCAGCTGACCTTCCTTGCCAACCCGCGCTACCGCGCCCAGCTGGCCGACAGCCAGGCCTCGCTGGTGGTCCTGCGTGCCGACGACGCCGAGGCCGCCCCGGGCACTGCGCTCGTCGCCAAGGACCCGTACACCGCGTTCGCCAAGATCGCCGCGCTGTTCGACATCGCGCCGACCCGCCCGCCGGGCATCCACCCCAGCGCCGTCATCGACCCCAGCGCCCAGGTGGCCGCCAGCGCCCATATCGGCCCGTTCGTTTCGGTCGGTGCGCGCAGCGTGGTCGGCGAGAACTGCATCATCGGCACCGGCAGCGTGATCGGCGAGGACTGCAGCCTGGATGCCGGCTGTGAACTGATCGCCCGCGTGACCCTGGTCACCCGGGTCACGCTGGGCAAGCGCGTGCGCGTGCATCCCGGTGCCGTGCTCGGCGCCGACGGTTTCGGCCTGGCGATGGACGCTGGCAAGTGGATCAAGGTGCCGCAGCTCGGCGGCGTCCGCATCGGCGACGATTGCGAGATCGGCGCCAATACCTGCGTCGACCGCGGCGCGCTGGAAGACACCGTGCTGGACGAGGATGTGCGCCTGGACAACCTGGTGCAGATCGCCCACAACGTGCAGATCGGCGCGCATTCGGCCATCGCCGGCTGCACCGGCATCGCCGGCAGCGCCAAGATCGGCCGCTACTGCCTGCTTGGCGGCCACGTTGGCGTGGTCGGCCACCTCGAAATCTGTGACAAAGTCGTGATCACCGGCAAGTCGGTGGTCCGCAACTCCATCCATGAGCCAGGCGAGTACTCGTCCGGCACCCCGTTGACCGACAACCGCACGTGGCGCAAGAACGCCGCGCGCTTCAAGCAGCTGGACGCATTGGCTCGCCGCGTCCTGGCTGCTGGCAAGGAGAAAGAATGAACGATTCGCTGCAGCTTCCGATCGATGTCTGCCAGATCCAGGAACTGCTTCCGCACCGCTACCCGTTCCTGCTGGTGGACCGGGTGCTTGAACTCGACGTCGAGGCCAAGCGCATCCTGGCGCAGAAGAACGTCAGCATCAACGAGCCGTTCTTCCAGGGCCACTTCCCGGGCCGCCCGATCATGCCCGGCGTGCTGATCATCGAAGCGCTGGCGCAGGCCGGCGGCGTCATGACCCAGCTCACGCTCGGCCGCGATGCGCAGTCCAAGCTGTTCTACATGGTCAAGGTGGAAAACGCCCGCTTCAACAAGCAGGTCGTGCCCGGCGACGTGCTGATGCTGGACGTGCAGATGAAGCGCCTGATCCGCAACATGGGCTGGTACTACGGCGAAGCCAAGGTCAACGGCGAAGTCGTCGCGTCGGCCGAGGTCATGTGCGCCGGCGCCAAGGGCTGATCCACTGGAGGCAGCAATGACTGACAACGCACCGCGGATCCACCCCACCGCCGTCATCGATCCGGCCGCGCGCCTGGCCGACGATGTGCAGGTGGGCGCCTTCACCCTGATCGGCCCCGATGTTGAAATCGGCGCCGGCACGGTGGTGGGCCCCCATTGCAGCATCCACGGCCCGACCCGGATCGGCCGCGACAACCGCTTCGTCGGCCACGCCGCGATCGGTGGCGAGCCGCAGGACAAGAAGTTCGCCGGTGAGCGCACCGAACTGGTGATCGGCGACCGCAACGTGTTCCGCGAGTTCGTCACGCTCAACCGTGGCACCGGCGGCGGCGGCGGCATCACCACCATCGGCAACGACAACTGGATGCTGGCCTACACGCACGTGGCGCACGACTGCCATGTCGGCAATTTCTGCGTGTTCTCCAACAACACCACCCTGGCCGGCCACGTGACCGTGGGCGACTACGTGATCATCAGCGGCTTCGCCGGTGCCCACCAGTTCTGCCGCATCGGTGCGCATGCCTTCCTCGGCATGGGCGCGCTGACCAATGGCGATGTACCGCCGTTCACCATGGTCGGTACCGATTCGCTGGGCCGCCCGCGCGGCATCAACAGCGAAGGCCTGAAGCGCCGCGGCTTCGACGCCGACCGCATCTCGGCCATCAAGCGTGCCTACCGCACGCTGTACGTGGCCGGCCTGCCGTTGGCCGAAGCCAAGCAGCAGCTGACCGAACAGGCGCGTGACAGCAATGACGTGAAGGCCATGCTGGACTTCATCGAGCACGCCGAGAGGCCCTTGCTGCGATGAGCAGCACGACCGGCCAGGCGGCGGCCGGCGCCGCGGTGATTCCGTTGGCCTCGATGGCCGGCAGCGTTCCCGCACAGCGGGTGCTCAGCGAGCGCCCGTTGCGGATCGCGCTGGTTGCCGGCGAAGCGTCCGGCGACCTGCTCGGTGCGGGCCTGGTGCGTGAACTGAAGGCGCGCTTCCCGAATGCCGAGTTCGCCGGCATTGGCGGCGATGCCATGCGCAGCGCCGGCTGCCAGACCTGGCACGATGCCAGCGAGCTGGCGGTGATGGGCCTGACCGAAGTGCTGCGCCACCTGCCGCGGCTGCTCAAGCTGCGCTCGGCGTTCCGCCAGCGCGCCCTGGAATGGCAGCCGGACGTGTTCATCGGCATCGACGCACCCGACTTCAACCTGGGCATCGAGCGCTGGCTGAAGCAACGCGGCGTGCGCACCGTGCATTACGTCAGTCCCTCGGTCTGGGCCTGGCGCGAGAAGCGCGCCGAGAAGATCGGCAGCAGCGCGGATCTGGTGCTGTGCCTGTTCCCGATGGAACCGCCGATCTATGCCAGGCACGGCATCGACGCACGCTTCGTCGGCCACCCGATGGCCGATGACATTCCGCTGCAGGGCAACCGCGAGGAAGCCCGTGCCGCGCTCGGGCTGCCGACCTCGGCCAAGGTGCTGGCGGTGTTGCCGGGCAGCCGCCTGGGCGAGATCTCGCGCCTGGGCGAGCCCTTCTTCGAAGCCGCCTGGCAGGTCTCTGAACGCATTCCGGGCCTGCATGTGGTGGTGCCTGCCGCCAACCCGGCCTGCCGGCAGCTGATCGAAGAACAGCTGTCGCGCTCGGCATTGCCGGTGGCCTACTCGCACGTGCTGGATGGCCAGGCGCGCAACGCGATGATCGCCGCCGACGTGGTGGTGCTGGCCTCCGGCACCGCGACCCTGGAAGCCATGCTGGTGAAGCGGCCGATGGTCGTCGGTTACCGCGTCAACGAACTGACCTATCGCCTGGTCAAGGCGCTGGGCCTGATCAAGGTCGACCGCTTCGCCCTGCCCAACATCCTGGCCGGCCAGGACCTGGCGCCGGAGCTGATGCAGCACGACTGCACGCCGGACAGGCTGGCCGCGGCCATCCAGCAATGGTTCGACCACCCGCAGCGGGTGATCGACCTGCAGGACACGTACGTGCGACTGCACGAGCGCCTGCGCCGCAATGCTTCGGCGCGTGCCGCCGATGCCGTCGGCGAACTGCTGATGCGCGACCAGGCGCAGGCATGAGCCGCCGTCACGCCGCAGCGGCCAGCCTGGCCCTGTTCGACGGCGCGACGGTGGTCGAGCCGGAACGCCTGGTCGCTGGCGTCGACGAGGCCGGACGTGGCCCGCTGGCCGGGCCGGTGGCGGTGGCGGCGGTGGTATTCGATCCGTCACGGCCACGCATCAACGGCCTGGACGATTCCAAGCAGTTGACGGCGGCCCGCCGCGAGCAGCTGCATGACCGCATCATCGAGCGTGCCCTGGCCTGGCACGTGGTGCTGGTGGACGTGGACACCATCGACCGCCTGAACATCTACCAGGCCACCCTGCAGGGCATGCGTGACGTCGTTGCAGCGGTTGCCCATGTGGCCGGCTTCGCCCGCATCGATGGCAACGTGGTGCCCAAGGGCCTGGTGCTGCCGGCGCAGGCGCTGGTCGGCGGCGATGGCATCGACCGCGCGATCATGGCCGCCTCGATCCTGGCCAAGGTTTCGCGCGACCGTTACATGCAGGACGTGCATACCCGCCACCCGCAGTACGGCTTCGAACAGCACAAGGGCTATGGCACCCCGGCCCACCTGGCCGCCCTGCGCGAGCACGGCCCCTGCATGGAGCACCGGCGCAGCTTCGCCCCGGTGCGTGAGTGCCTGGGCCTGACGCAGGCGGCGGCCATCGCCTGAGCCTGCTGGAGTTGTAGAGCCGAGCCCATGCTCGGCTGCTGTGGACAGCCGAGCATGGGCTCGGCTCTACAGAAGGCGGCCTCCCGCACGCCTGAATCCGGCGCCACGCCGTGCCCCTGTCAAGCCTTGTGGCAACCCCCTGCCCTCGCTACCCTGACCGGGCATTCCAGCGCTTCCCGACCCCGGCGACGATCGTCCGTCAGCACCCGGGGCCCGCGCGCTCCAACCTGGTCCGGCATGTCCAACTCCCGCTTCGTACATCTCCACGTCCACACCGAGTTCTCGCTGGCGGACTCCACCATCCGTGTGCCGGCCAAACCGGACCAGGCGGACCCGAAGAAGGCCAAGCAGGCCAACCTGCTGTCGCGCTCGGTCGAACTCGGCCTGCCCGCGCTGGCGGTGACCGACCTCAACAACCTGTTCGCCCTGGTCAAGTTCTACAAGGCCGCCGAAGGCGTGGGCATCAAGCCGATCGCCGGTGCCGACGTGCTGATCGCCGAGGAAGGCCAGGACCCGTGGCGGATGACCCTGCTGTGCCGCGACCGCGAGGGTTACCTGAGCCTGTCGCGGCTGCTGACCCGCGCCTGGATGGAAGGCCATCGCCCCGAGGGCGGCGTGGCCGTGCACCCGGACTGGCTGAAGGCCGGCAACGCCAACCTGTTCGCATTGGCCGGGCGGCAGAGCCTGGCCGGGCGCCTGGCGCTGGACGGCAAGCATGAACTGGCCGAGCAGCAGCTGGCCGACTGGCAGCGCGTGTTCGGCGATGGCCTGCACCTGGAGCTGACCCGCACCGGCCGCGAGGGCGAGGAAACCTTCAACCAGTTCGCGCTGATGGCCGCCGGCCAGCGTGGCCTGCCGGTGGTGGCCAGCAACGACGTGCGCTTCCTGTCGCCGTCGGACTTCAGCGCGCACGAAGCGCGCGTGTGTATTTCCACCGGCCGCGTGCTGGACGACCCCAAGCGCCCGCGCGAATACAGCGACCAGCAGTACCTGAAGTCGGCCGAGGAGATGTGCGCGCTGTTCGCCGACATCCCCGATGCGATCGACAACACGCTGGCGCTGGCCGAGCGCTGCAACATCGAGATGCGGCTGGGCACCTACTTCCTGCCCAACTACCCGGTGCCGGACGACGAGACGCTGGACACCTGGATCCAGAAGATGTCGCGCGATGGCCTGGAAGAGCGCCTGGAGAAGAATCCGCTGGCGCCGGGCAAGACCCGCGAAGAGTATTTCGAGCGCCTGGAATTCGAGCTCAACACCATCATCAAGATGGGCTTCCCGGGCTACTTCCTGATCGTGGCCGACTTCATCCAGTGGGGCAAGAACCAGGGTATTCCGATCGGCCCCGGCCGTGGTTCGGGTGCCGGTTCGCTGGTGGCGTGGGCGCTGAAGATCACCGATCTGGACCCGCTGCCGTACAACCTGCTGTTCGAGCGCTTCCTGAACCCGGAACGCGTGTCGATGCCCGACTTCGACATCGACTTCTGCATGGACCGCCGCGACGAGGTGATCGACTACGTCGCCCGCAAGTACGGGCGCGAGCGCGTCAGCCAGATCATCACCTACGGCACCATGGCCGCCAAGGCGGTGGTGCGCGACTCCGGCCGCGTGCTCGGCTTCCCGTACGGCCTGGTCGACGGCGTCTCCAAGCTGATTCCGAACATTCTGGGCATCCACCTGAAGGATGCGCTGGGCAAGGGCAAGGAAGGCCCGAGCTCTGAGATGGCGTCGGCCGAACTGATCCAGCGCTACGAGACCGAGGACGATGTCCGCGACCTGATCGACCTGGCGCTGCAGCTGGAAGACCTGACCCGCAACGCCGGCAAGCACGCCGGTGGCGTGGTGATCGGGCCCGAGCCGCTGAGCGAGTTCTGCCCGCTGTACGCCGAACACGACGAGAACGGCCTCGGCAAGAATCCGGTCACCCAGTTCGACAAGAACGACGTGGAAGAAGTGGGCCTGGTGAAGTTCGACTTCCTGGGCCTGCGCACGCTGACCATCATCGACTGGGCGGTGAAGGCGATCAACAAGCGCCATGAGCGCGCCGGCATCCCGCCGGTGGACATCGCCGCGATCCCGCTGGACGACACGCCCACCTACAGGGACATCTTCGCCAACGGCAATACCGGCGCGGTGTTCCAGTTCGAATCCTCGGGCATGCGCCGCCTGCTGAAGGACGCGCGCCCCGACCGTTTCGAAGACCTGATCGCGCTGGTGTCGCTGTACCGCCCCGGCCCGATGGACCTGATTCCCTCCTTCAATGCGCGCAAGCACGGCCAGGAAGAGATCATCTATCCCGATCCGCGCACCGAAGCCATCCTGAAGGACACCTACGGCATCATGGTGTACCAGGAGCAGGTCATGCAGATGGCGCAGATCGTCGGCGGCTACTCGCTGGGCGGCGCCGACCTGCTGCGCCGCGCGATGGGCAAGAAGGTGCCGGCCGAAATGGCCAAGCACCGCGAGATCTTCCGCGAAGGTGCAGCCAAGGGCGGCGTCGATGGCCCCAAGGCCGACGAAATCTTCGACCTGATGGAGAAGTTCGCCGGCTACGGCTTCAACAAGTCGCACGCCGCTGCCTACGCGCTGGTCAGTTACCAGACCGCCTGGCTGAAACGCCATTACCCGGCTGAGTTCATGGCGGCCACGCTGTCGTCCGATCTGGACAACACCGACAAAGTGGTCGGCTTCCTCGACGAGGTGCGCAACCTCGGCCTGACCGTGCTGCCGCCCAAGGTGAACCAGTCGGCCTTCATGTTCGAAGCGGTGACGCCGGACACCATCCAGTACGGCCTCGGGGCGATCAAGGGCGTCGGCCAGGGTGCCTGCGAGGCGGTGGTCGAGGAGCGGCTGAAGGGCGGCCCGTTCAAGGACCTGCTCGACTTCTGCACGCGCGTTGGTTCGGCCAAGCTCAACAGGCGCACGCTGGAAGCGATGATCAACTGTGGTGCGTTGGACGAGCTCGGCCGCAACCGTGCCTCGCTGATGCTGCAGCTGCCGGAGGTGATCAAGGCTACCGACCAGATGGCCCGCGAGCGGGCTTCGGGACAGAACTCGCTGTTCGGTGGCCCGGACCCGAGCGCGACCACGATCCAGCTGGACCTGCCCGAAGCCGAGGAGTGGCCGCTGCTGCAGCGCCTGAACGGCGAGCGCGACACGCTGGGCTTCTATCTCAGTGGCCACCCGTTCGATCCCTGGCGCGACGATGTGCGCGATCTGGTCGGCAACGACCTGGGTTCGGTGGAGAAGATCTGGAGCGCCAACAGCGGTGGTGGCGGCGGCGGCGAAAAGCGCTGGCGCCCGGAAGTGCAGACGGTGCTGGCCGGCCAGGTGGTCGGCGTGCGCCGCAAGGGCGAGAGCCAGATCTTCATCCAGCTTGAGGACGGACGTGGCCGCGTCGAGTGCAGCGCGTTCTCCGACGCGATGGCCGAGTTCGGCCACCTGATGACCAAGGACCGCATCCTGGTGGTCAAGGGCGGCCTGCGCGAGGACGAGTTCAATGGCGGCTTCGCGCTGCGCATCCGCCAGTGCTGGGACTTCGATGAGGTCTGCGCCAACTACGCCACGCGGCTGTCGCTGCGCCTGGACCTGCGCCAGCAGCGCCCGGTCTGGGAGCGCATCGATGCGCTGCTCGACCGCCATCGCCCGGGACGGACGCCACTGCGCCTGGACCTGCTGCTGAAGGGGCCGCACGGCGGCGTCGCCGGCATGCTCGATGTGTCCGGGCAGAGCGCGGTACGCATCGATTCCAAGCTGATGGAGGCGCTGCGCGCCGACCCGGCCGTGCGCACGCTGAAGGTGCGCTACAGCCCGCCATGGGCCAGCTGAGGCTGGCTCCCTGGCTGTCCTGTCTCCCCTGTTTCCCCGTTCCAAGTATCAAGGACGATTGCCGATGAAGACCCTGCTGTTCCCGTTCGCTGCCGCACTGGCCCTGGCCGCCTGCTCCCCGTCGAAGATCGAGTTCCAGATCGACAACCCGACCGACACGCCGCTGGCGTTGAGCATCGACGGCCAGGACCTGCCGGTGGCCGCACAGGGCTCGCGCCCGGTCTCGCTCGCTGTCGGCGAGCATCGCCTGCATACCGACAAGCTCGGTGATGTGCGCTTCATCGTCTACGTCGACGGTCGTGGCGGGCTGATCAATCCGACCCTCAGCGAGTACGTGATCGCCCGCGAGATCTACGTCACCGACGAGAGCAAGGTGAAGAACTTCGGCGTCGGCAACAGCGGTATCCAGCTCGGCGGCGTCGACTTCGAAGGCCCGTTCGAGAAGCGCCACGACCTGTTCATCGACAAGACCTGGACCTACGGCGTGCGCGAACCCTTCCCCAAGGAAAAGGTGGTGGCCCACGTTGATTCCAGCGGCGGCCAGATCGTGGCCAAGGTGTTCACCGCTCCCGACTTCATCGCTTACGTGGAAGAAGGCATGGGCGAGCCCGGCGCGTTCAAGCGCGAACAACCAGGTGGCTACGTGGCCCCGGCCTACAGCCTGGAACCGGCCCCGGCCAGCCTGCCGGCGCTGGTGCCGGCCTTCGAGGCCCACGCCGCGCCCCTGCGCGAGGTCTACGCGCGCTGGCTGAAGGCCACCACCGCCGATGAACAGAAGGCCCTGCGCAAGCAGGATTTCGCCGCGCAGATGGCCTTCACCTCGGCCACTGCCACCCTGGGCAGCGGCCTTGGCCGGGAAGCCAACGAGGCCTACAACGACTTCGTCTCCCAGCGCAGCCAGTTGATGGGCCGCAGCGCCCTGGTGGTGCCCTGAGCTGACTGGCGCCCCCTGCCCGGCTGCGCTACCGTCGCCTTCCAGACGAAGGCGTACGGGTGGTTTGCACGCATTCGGCTAGAATTCCCCCCTTCTTTACACGACGGCTTCCGATGAATCCGAACTACCTCGACTTCGAGCAACCCATCGCCGACCTGGAAGCCAAGATCCAGGAGCTGCGCAACGCCAGTGCCGGGCCGGCGGTCAATGTCGAGGCGGAAGTGCACGCGCTGCAGGACAAGCTGCGCATGCGCACCGCGCAGATCTTCCGCAACCTGACCTCGTGGCAGGTGCTGCAGCTGGCCCGCCACCCGTCGCGCCCGTACACCGCCGACTACCTCCGCGTCATGTTCGATGAGTTCCAGGAGCTGGCCGGTGACCGCGCCTTCGCCGACGACAAGGCGATCATGGGCGGCCTGGCCCGCATCAATGGCCGCGCGGTAATGGTGATCGGCCACCAGAAGGGCCGCGACACCAAGGAAAAGATCAAGCGCAACTTCGGCATGCCCAAGCCGGAGGGTTACCGCAAGGCACTGCGCCTGATGAAGATGGCCGAGCGCTTCGGCCTGCCGGTGCTGACCCTGATCGACACCGCCGGCGCCTGGCCGGGCATCGACGCCGAGTCGCGCGGCCAGTCCGAAGCGATCGCGCGCAACCTGATCGAGATGGCCGAGCTGAAGGTGCCGATCATCTGCACCGTGATCGGTGAAGGCGGCTCCGGCGGTGCGTTGGCACTGGGTGTGGGCGACCGCACCGTGATGCTGGAATACGCGGTGTACTCGACCATCACCCCGGAAGGCTGCGCCTCGATCCTGTGGAAGGACGCGGGCAAGGCCAAGGAAGCGGCCGAACAGCTGGGCCTGACCGCGCCGCGCCTGAAGAGCCTCGGCCTGGTCGACAAGGTCGTGCGCGAGCCGACCGGTGGCGCCCACCGCAACCCGACGCAGATGGCCAAGCGCCTGAAGGCCGTGCTGCTGAACGAACTGGACGCGCTGGACAAGCTGTCCACCGAACAGCTGCTGGAACAGCGCTACACGCGCCTGCGCAGTTACGGCACGTACGAAGCGGCCTAAGCCCGGTAGTGCCGGCCGCTGGCCGGCAACACGAGGTGATTGCAGAAATGAAAGAGCCGGGCATTTGCCCGGCTCCTTCGTTTGCGCCCTGACAGCATCCACGCATGGCGTGGATCTACCGGACGCAGGTGACCCCGCCTCAGAACGGCTTGGCCAGCACCAGCCACACGATCGGAATGAACGCCAGCAGCGGGATCTCGTTGATCCAGCGCAGCGCGCGCGACGACGGCAGCGCCCGGCCCTTGGCCACGCCCTTGAGCAGGCGGCCGGTCCAGCCGAAGTACACCAGCAGCACCACCACCAGCCCCAGCTTGGCGTGCAGCCAGCCGGCAGCTCCCGGCGCCACCATGGTCGGGAAATCGGGGATGACCTTGTAGCCCAGCCACAGCACCAGGCCGAGCAGGAACGCCAGGCCGAACATCGAGTGGCCGAAGCGGTACAGGCGCAGGCCCATCAGCTGCAGGCGCTCGGTCACCGCCGGCTGGCCCGCGGTCTCGGCCAGGTTCACCAGGATGCGCGGCAGGTAGAACACCGTGGCCATCCACGCCACCACGAACACGATGTGGAAGGTCTTGACCCAGTAGTAGCTCTGCATGCGCTCGCTCCGGCGGCTGGCGTAGGTTGGCGGCCATTCTCGCATGCCGTGGCGAAGCCGCCGCAGGCACGCCCGCCGCGACACATCGACGCATGGCGCGCCGCAACACCGTACGATAGGCGCCGTTTTCCCCGATCGCGCACCGCCCCATGGACAAGACCTACGACGCCGCCTACTTCCAACGCTGGTACCGCCGTGCCGACATCGGCGGCAGCGCCCGCCTGGCGCGCAAGGTGGCGTTGGCCGTGGCCAGCGCCGAGTACTACCTGGAGCGGCCGATCCGCAGCGTGCTGGATATCGGCTGCGGTGAAGGCGCCTGGCGCGCGCCGCTGCTGAAGCTGCGTCCGAAGGTCGAATATCTCGGCTTCGACAGCAGCGAGTACGCTGTGCGCCGCTACGGCAGGACCCGCAACCTGCACCTGGCCCGCTTCGGCGACTTCGCCTGGCTGCGGCCCTGCGCCCCGGTCGACCTGCTGGTCTGCTCGGACGTGATGCATTACGTGCCCGACCGCGAGCTGCGTGTAGGACTGGCCGGCCTGGCCGAGCTGACCGGCGGGGTGGCCTTCCTGGAGACCTTCGCCGCCGAGGACGCGTTCGAAGGCGACCACGACGGCTTCCAGGCCCGACCGGCGCGCTGGTACCGCCGCACGCTGGCCGGCCAGGGCCTGCAGCCGGTAGGGTCGCACTGCTGGCTCGGCCCCGCCCTGGCGGGCGATGCGGCCGCGCTGGAACGGATGTGAATCCGGATTCATTATTTTCAGCCGACTTAACCTGCGGGACACCTGGATGGGATATGCTGCGCGGCAACATATGACCATACATATTCGGTCGTCATGCTCTATCAACTGCACGAACTGACCCGCAACCTGCTCGCCCCCTGGGTGCACCAGGCCCAGGCCAACGCCAGATTCTTCGCCAACCAGGGCCATTGGTGGTCGCAGATGCCCGGTGCTGATCGCCTGGCGGCGGTCAATGAACTCTTCCACCGCATCGGCAAGGATTACGAGAAGCCCGAGTGGGGCATCAACGAAATCGACGTCGATGGCGAGCGCGTGCCGATCGTCGTGCACGAGGAAGTGAGCAAGCCGTTCTGCAAGCTGCTGCGCTTCAAGCGCCACAGCAATGAAGCCGACCAGCTGCACACCATGCTCAACCAGCCGTTCGTGCTGGTGGTGGCGCCGCTGTCCGGCCACCACGCCACGCTGCTGCGCGACACCGTGCGCACGCTGCTGCGCGACCACCGCGTGTACGTCACCGACTGGGTCGACGCGCGCATGGTGCCGGCCAGCGAAGGCGAGTTCGGGCTGGATGACTACATCGCCTACATCCAGGAGTTCATCCGCCACCTCGGCGTCGAACGCCTGCACGTGGTGAGCGTGTGCCAGCCGACCGTACCGGTGCTGGCCGCGGTTTCACTGATGGCCAGCCGTGGTGAACCGACGCCGCGCACGCTGGTGATGATGGGTGGCCCGATCGATGCGCGCTGCAGCCCGACCGCAGTGAACAACCTGGCCACGCAGAACCCGCTGTCGTGGTTCGAGAACAACGTCATCCACACCGTGCCGGCCAGCTATCCGGGTGCCGGCCGTCGCGTGTACCCGGGCTTCCTGCAGCACGCCGGCTTCCTGTCGATGAACCCGAGCCGCCACTTCAGCTCGCACTGGGATTTCTACACCGACCTGGTCAAGGGCGACCTGGAAGACGCCGACGCGCACCGTCGTTTCTACGACGAGTACAACGCGGTGCTGGACATGCCGGCCAGGTACTACCTCGATACCATCCGCGTGGTGTTCCAGGACTTCCTGCTGCCCCGTGGCGAGTGGGTGGTCAACGGCGAGAAGGTCGATCCGTCGGCGATCCGCGATACCGCGCTACTGAGCATCGAAGGCGAGCTGGACGACATCGCCGGCCTTGGTCAGACCGAAGCCGCGCAGGCGCTGTGCACCGGCATCACTGCGGACCGCCGTGAGCATTTCATCGTCGAAGGTGCCGGCCACTACGGCATCTTCAGCGGCCGTCGCTGGCGCGAGGTGGTGTACCCGAAGGTGCGCGACTTCTTCGCCGCGCATGCCGAAGCCCCGGCGGCGAAGGCCGCGAAGAAGAAGAGCAACGTCACCCCGTTGCGGCGCAAGGCGGGGTAATGCCCCGCCCGGGGTCGGATCCCTTTCCAACGGAAAGGGCTCTGACCCCAGCATGATGGGATCCGGGGTCAGAGCCCTGTTCTGCGAACAGGGATCCGACCCCTGGCCTGTTACAACCGCACCAGCAGGTTCTTGGCAATCAGCCCATGCAGCTTGCCGATGCCGCGTGCCAGGTGCATCGTCAGCACCAGCAGCAGTGCGCCCGCCGCAGCAACCGCGATCGCCACCAGCGGCGAGGCCGCCATCGGCAGCACATTCACGTCGTTGATGTACACGCCGGGGATGTCACCACTGAAGATCGCCGCGACCGGCGCCCAGATCAGGCTCAGCGACAGCGACAGCAGCGTCACCGCGATGGTGAAGTAGATCACGCCCAGCGGCAGCATCAGCACGAAGTACAACAGCGTCAGCCAGGTACGGCCATCGGTGAACATGTCGCCGATGCGCTGCAGCCAGGTGCGGCTGCGGTCGGTATAACGCGGGCGGCGCGGCATGCGCTCGCCCAGCAGCGCTTCCACCAGCCGTCCTTCCAGCAGCGCCAGCCCGCGCACCGAGCCGAAGAACAGCACGGTCAGCGGAATGCCGATGATCAGGATCAGCAGGCCCAGCGACAATGACAGGCCGGTCACCACCCAGGTGAAGAAGAAGATGCCGGTGGCCAGCGACAGCAGCATGTAGAACAGCGCACCGTAGGTGTGCGGATCGGTCACCACGCCGAAGAAGCGCGCCAGCAGCGAACGCTGCACCGGCGCCTGCGGCGGTGCGGCCGGCTCGACGCCACTGGCTTCCGCCGCTGCACGCAGCATCGGCGCGGTATCCGCACGCGGCGTACGCAGCGCGCGGTTCACCGTCACTTCGGTCTCGCGGTAGATCTCGGCCACTTCGTCCGGCGCGCCATAGCTGCCGGCAACATCGGCGATCACCTCGGCCTCGCTGCGGCCGGGCTGCGCCGCCAGCTCCGAGCGCAGGTATTCCTCGGCGTCGTACAGCGCGTCCTGCACCATCGCCGGATCGGCACCTTCCAGCGCCGCGCGCAGCTGCGCCAGGTACTGCGGGATGGTCGTAGGCAGGGCGCGGCCTGCCAGGCTCGGGTCGTTCATTGCGGTACCCCCTCCAACACGGAATCGACGGAATCGCGGGTGGCCTGCCAGGCCTGGCGCCACTGCGCCAGCACCTCGCGGCCACGTTCGTTGATGCGGTAGTAGCGCCGCGGCGGCCCGCTGCTGGAAGGTTCCACATGGCTTTCCAGCAGGCCGGCGCCCTCCAGGTTGCGCAGTACCGGGTACAGCGCGCTCTGCTTGCCGCTCAGCACGCCCTCGCCCACCCGCTCCAGCTCCTTGGCAATGAGGTAGCCGTACAGCGGCGCCCCGGCCCGGGCCAGCACCGCCAGCAGGGCCAGCGACACCGTTCCGGCGCTGAGCTCCTTCTGGAACTTCTTCAGGTGGACATCGTCCTCGGACATGACCGGCCCTCCACTACGTTGAAGTCCACAGTAGTGCGAAGTTCGGTATAGCGAATGTGTCGTTAGTCACTCTCCCGGTTGGCGCCGCTGCGCGGCTCGCGCAGAATCGAAGCCTCGTTCATGTTCCGGGGTTCCCATGCCGCACCGCCGTTGCCTTGCCCTGACCGCCCTCGCCCTGGCCTGCCTGCTGCCCGCCCTGGCCAGCGCGGCCACGCCCTACCGCAGCCCTCAGCAGATCCTCGACGCCTCGGCGGCCAGCGACTGGCGCACCCCGGACCCGGCCAACCTGCTGTACATGGACCTGCCGGCCGGTCGGGTCATCATCGAGCTGGCACCGCAGTTCGCCCCGCGCCATGTCGCCAACATCCAGACCTTCGCCCACGAGCATTTCTGGGACGGCACCAGCATCTACCGCTCGCAGGACAACTTCGTGGTGCAGTTCGGCGATGCCGACGCCGATGACGCAGCCAAGGCCAAGCCGTTCGGCAGCGCCGCGCGCAAGTTGCCGGCCGAGTTCGAGCGCGCCAGCGCCGACCTGAAGGTCACCGTGCTGCCGGACCGCGATGGCTGGGCCGCGCAGACCGGTTTTGTCGACGGCTTCCCGGTCGGCCAGGACCCACAGGCCGGCAAGGCCTGGCTGGCACATTGCTACGGCATGCTGGGCGCGGGCCGCAGCAACGAGGAAGACAGCAGCATCGGTGCCGAACTGTACGTGGTGACCGGACAGTCGCCGCGCCAACTGGACCGCAACATCACCCTGGTCGGTCGCGTGCTGAAGGGCATGGAGCTGCTCAGCGCGACGCCGCGCGGGCCGGCGCCGATGGGCTTCTACACCGACCCGACACTGCGCACGCCGATCGTGTCGATCCGCCGCGCCAGCGACGTGCCGGCAGCCGAGCGCACGCCGATCCAGGTACTGCGTACCGACTCGAAGACCTTCGCCGATACGGTGGAGGCGCGGCGCAACCGCGTGGATGATTTCTACAAGCGCCCGGCCGGGCATATCGATCTGTGCAATATTCCGGTGCCGGTTCGCTGATGGTTTCCTGCGCGTGACGCGTGCTGAAGGTGCTTCACTGTTCATGGGCGTTACTTTTCTTTGTACGCAAAGAAAAGTAACCAAAAGAAACGCGCCGCCAGGTCGCGAGCCGCCGTGTTTCGCACGTCGGTCCCCTGCGCTTCTCGGTGAATCAGGGAACGGTGTGCACAAGGCAGCCGACTAGCAGTCGGCTCTACAGGACATCGGCACCTCTTCGCCCCTGATTCCCCTGCGATGCTCGGGTCGCTCAAGGCGGACCCAGTTCAAAGGCCACAGCTGCATCCAGAAGATCCACGCAATGCGTGGATGCTTTTGCTGTTGATCTTGACCTTCCAGTCCGCCTTGAGCGAGCCGAGCACCGCAGGTCTGGCGAGGGCGAAGAGGCGCGGGTGTCTGAGCGCAGCGAGTTCCCGCGCCGTCCCTCGACGGGCCGAGGAGCGCAGGGCACCGGTGCGCAGCACCGGCTCGCGGCCTGGCGGCGTGTTTCTTTGGTTACTTTCTTTGCACGAGCAAAGAAAGTGACACCTCTCCGCAGGCGTGGAAAAGAGCTGCCGGGCAGCGCCCGGCACTACCAGTGCGTCGGCGCGCTCAGCCCTTCTGACTCACCGCCACGCTGCCCAGAATCAACACACCGGCAATCAACATCTGCAACGTCACCGGCTCACCCAGGAACAACCACGCAAACGCCGCGCCGAACAGCGGAATCAGGTAGGTCACCGTCGACGCCCGCGACGGGCCGATACGACCGATCAGGCGGTAGAACATCAGGAACGCCAGCCCGGTGCAGGCCACGCCCAAGGCAATCGCCGCGCCCCACGCCTTCAGCGGAATCGCCGCCTGCGGCCAGTGGGTCACCGCCATCGGCAGCATCCACAGCGAGGCACACGACAGCGTTGCAGCAGCGGCCGCCGCCGAGGGCAGGCCGGTCATGTGCCGCTTCACCAGGTTCACGCCCAGGCCGTACAGCAACGAAGCCGCGGCACCAGCCAGCACTGCAGTGCCGATGCTCAGGCCCGAGACCTTGGCCGTGGCGAGTACCACCACGCCGGCGAAGCCGACCAGCAGCGCGCCCGCACGGCGCATGCCGATCTTCTCGCCGAAGAACAGGAAGGCGATCAGCGCGGCGAACAGCACGGTCATCGCATTGCAGATGGCGCCGATCGCCGCAGGGGCTCGCTCGGCCGCGTAGGCGAACAGCACGAACGGCAGCGCCGAGTTGATCAGCCCGATCGGTGCCAGCCACAGCCAGCGCCGCGGTGGGAACTGCGCGCGGGCACGCCACAGGAACGGCAGCAGCACCAGCGCGCCCAGCACCAGCCGCACCTCGACCAGCGCGAACGGACCGAACGACGGCACCGCCACCCGCATGAACAGGAACGAGCAGCCCCAGATGGCGCCCAGCAGGGTCAACTCCAGCGGTGTGCGCCAGTCGCGCTCGGCTGCCTGTGGGACCGCATTCATGCCTCGCCTCCGTCCATCGTCAATTCCTCGTCAAGGCAGACAGGATCGGGCGCAGACGCCTGCCGCACAAGCGCGTAGTATCGCTGCCAGCCACAAATATGGTTTGAGGCTCGACATGCAGCTACGCCCTTCCCTGCTCCCCGCACTGGCCGTGTTCGCGGTCGCCGCGCGCCACCAGAACTTCGCCCAGGCCGCGCAGGAGCTGCACCTGACCGCCAGCGCGGTCAGCCACCATGTGCGCCGGCTGGAAGAAGTGCTGGAAGTACGCCTGTTCCTGCGCCACGCCCGCGGCGTGCGCCTGACCGCCGAGGGCCGGCAACTGGCCGACGCCGCCAGCGCCGCCTTCACCGATGTCGCGGCCGTCGCCCATCACCTGCAGCCGGATGCCGACAGCGTGCCGTTGCGGATCACCACGCTGCGCTCGCTCTCCTACTGCTGGCTGCTGCCACGGCTGCCGCGCTTCACCCAGGCCCATCCGCACATCCGCATCGAGCTGCACACCGGCAGCGGCCTGGATCGCTACGACGACAATGGGCCGGAAGTCGGCATCCGCTACGGTCTGGGCCAGTGGCCGGGCCTGCGTGCGCAGCACCTGATGGACGACTACCTGTTCCCGGTGGCCTCGCCGGCGCTGGCCGGGGTCGAAGCACTGGTCGATCCGGCGCGCATCGCCGACCTGCCGCTGCTGACCGACCTGTCGCCACAGGGCTGGCGCGACTGGTTCCGTCATGCCGGCGTGCGCCCGCCCTCGCCGCTGCCGCCGATGCACACCTTCGCCGACAGCACCGATGCGATGCGTGCAGCGGTGTACGGCATGGGCGCGGTGCTGGCACGTACCCACATCGCGCAGCCCTACCTGCAGCGCTACGAGGTGGTACGCCTGCCCGGCCCGGCGCTGAAGGCGCGCTATGCGTATCACGTGGTGCACGCCGAAGGACAACCGCCGAGCCCGGCCGCACGCCTGTTCATCGACTGGTTGCTGGAGCAGGCGCAGGACGAACGCACGCCGATTCCCGCATTGCCGGACAGCCTGCTCGGACGCCCGGCCACACGCGCCTGACTGCGCCCTCACCCGTTCTTTGCCCGGCGCTGGCTAGGCTGCAGGCAACTCCACAACGTACCTACGCCATGGCCATGCTGCGACTGCGCATCACCGGAACCGAATACGACGCCCGCGCCATCAGCGACCTGCTGCTCGGCCTGGAGGGCATCGAACATGTCGAGGAAACCGACGACCTGATGCCACACATGGACGACGACGATTCCAGTTCGGCCGGGCTGTCCGATGACATCGGCCCGGGCATCCACGAGCTGGAAGTGGAAGTCGGCAATGAAAGCACCGCGCAGAAGGTGCGCGACGCGGTGCAGGAACTGGCGCTGGAGCTGGATGTGTTCGTCGAGTACGAGACCGACGAGGGCTGACGCCGGCTCCCTGCCGGCATCAGCCGTCACCTCAGCGGGTGGGCGGCAGCGTGCGACGGCGGCGACGCCACCACGCCCGCACACCCCAGGCCACGACCAGGGCCAGCACACCCACCGGCAGCAACGCGGCGACGGCGCGGATCAGGAACGCAATGCTGCCGCTGAGGATGCTGCCCGACTCGCTCAGCGCCTCGCCGATCTCGCTGCGGCTGCGCTGGCCCGAGGTGGTGTCGAAGTGGATCGTCACCAGCTGGGTATCGATGCGCCGACGCTGCTGTGCGGCATCCTTGTTGGCCTGCTCGACGCCTGCTTCGATCTCCGACAGCCGCGTGGTGATCGCCATCAGGTCCTCGATCTTCAGGTCCTTGCGGTCCTGGTAGGACAACAGCCGCGCGTGTTCCTTCTCCAGCCGGGACTTGGTCAGCGCGGTGTCCGCTACTTCCTGCGCGAGGTCCTCCGCGCGCGTGTTGCGCGACTGCAGCGTGCCGCCCTCACCGGCCATCGCGATCAGCGGCTCGGTGCCCTTCGGCGCGATGCGCACCTTCACTTCACCGCTGGGCTGCTCGCCGCCGCGCTGGTCGACCTGCAACACTGCACAGTCGCCGAACTTCGCGCTCTGGCAGGCCTGGGCGATCTGCTGGATGCGCGGTGCGATCTGCGCCGCCTCCAGCTGCACCTGCACGTCATGTTCGTAGGCCAGGAATGCGCCTTCCGGCGAAGCAACAGCGGCATCGGCCGCGGTCGCGCCCGCCTCTGCAGCGCGCTCACCGTTCTTGGCGCAGGCTGCCAGTGCCAACAGCAGCACCGGCACTGCCAGCGTGCGCGTCCACGCGCACAGCGGCCTCACAGCGCGGCTCCGTTGTAGGAGGTCACCGAAAGACCGGCCAGATCGACCTGCGGCACGCAGCGAACGTTCACCGCCACCATCGGTGTGCCGGTACGCGGATCGATCGCTTCGCTGTAGGGGGCGATACCGCATTGGCGGCAGTGGTGGTGGTCGATATGCGCCTTGTTGAAGTGGTAGGTGGCCACGTCAGCCGGATCGGTGGCCAGCTGGAACGCCTCGCGCGGGGCGAACCACAGCAGGCTGCCGCGACGGCGGCACATCGAGCAGTTGCAGTCGATGACGTCGCTGATCGGCGCCTCGGCCTGTACGGTGAATGCGATCATGCCGCAATGGCAGCTTCCCTGGTATTCCATGTCCTGCGCTCCTTTGGAGGGTCCTTGAAACCGCCCATGGTAATCCTATGGCACGGGGACAAAGCAGCGACGGGGCCCTATGCTCAGGGTTTGACCCCGTACAGGAATGCCGATGCGCCCGCATCTTCTTGCCCTCGCCCTGGTCGCTGCGCTGGCCGGTTGCCAGCCTGCCGACGCCCCGACCAACGCTTCCACCCCGGCCACCAGCCAGCAGGCCGGTGACGCGGCGGTCGATGCCGCCTTCGCCGATCTGTCCAAGCGCGCCCTGGACACCTGGATGCAGCTGTCGCCGGTCAGCGCCACCCAGATCGGTGACCACCGCTACGACAGCGAACTGGACGACCTGAGCGCCGCCGGCCAGCAGAAGACCGTGGCCGCCTACAAGGCGCTGCTGGGCGAGCTGGACAAGATCGAGGTGGCCAAGCTGGGCCGCGAGAACCAGGTGGACGCGGCGATCCTGCGCAACCAGCTGCAGTCGGAAATCTGGAACGCCGAAGTGCTCCAGTCCGGCAAGTGGGACCCGCAGCTGTACAACGGCATCGCCGGCAGCGCGATCTATGGCCTGATGGCCCGGGAGTTCGCACCGCTGCCGGAACGCCTGAAGTCGGCGACCGCGCGCATGGAAAAGCTGCCGGCGATCTTCGCCCAGGCACGCGAGAACCTGGATCCGGCCCGCGTTCCGAAGATCCATGCCGAGACGGTGGCCAAGCAGAACAAGGGCATCCTCAGCATCGTCGATACCTTCATCACCCCGCACATCGGCGAACTGCCGCAGGCCGACCAGCAGCGCCTGCAGGCCGCCATCGACGGCCTGAAGAAGGCCGTGGACGAGCAGCAGACCTGGCTGGACAAGACCCTGGTGCCGAACGCCAAGGGCGACTTCCGCATTGGTGCGGAAAAGTACGACCAGAAGCTGAAGTTCGCGCTGAGCTCCTCGCTGTCGCGCCAGGAGATCGGTGAGCGTGCACGCGCCGAACTCAAGCGCGTGCGCGAGGACATGTACGGCATCGCGCAGACCGTACTGAAGGACAAGCCGGGTGCGCCGGAGATGCCGGCCCAGCCGACCGACGAGCAGCAGCAGAAGGCGATCGAGGCCGCACTGGAACTGGCCTACGCCGACAAGCCGGCGCGCGACAAGGTGGTCGATGATGCCAAGGCCGCGCTGGAGCAGTCCACCGCGTTCGTGCGCGAGCACGACCTGGTGACCCTGCCCGACGCGCCGGTGGACATCATCCTGATGCCGGAATTCCAGCGTGGCGTGGCCGTGGCCTACTGCGACTCTCCGGGCCCGCTGGACAAGAACCTGAAGACCTTCTACGCCGTGTCGCCGATTCCGGACGACTGGAACGAGAAGCAGGTCGACTCGTTCCTGCGTGAATACAACTCGCGCATGATCCACCTGCTGAGCATCCACGAAGGCACCCCGGGCCATTACCTGGAAGGCTGGCACTCGGCCAAGTTCCCCTCCACCCTGCGTGCGGTGCTGCGTTCGGGCCTGTTCGCCGAAGGCTGGGCGGTCTATACCGAGCGCATGATGCAGGAGCAGGGCTACCTCGACAACGACCCGCTGTTCCACCTGGTGCAGCTGAAGTTCTACCTGCGCACGATCTCCAACGCGATCCTCGACCAGGGCGTGCACGTGGACAACTGGGATCGCGAGAAGGCGATGCACCTGATGACCCACGACGCGTTCCAGCAGGAAAGCGAAGCGGCCGGCAAGTGGGTGCGCGCGCAGCTGACCTCGGCGCAGCTGCCGACCTACTTCGTGGGTGCGCAGGAACACTTCGACACCCGCAAGGCGGTGCAGGAAAAGCTGGGCGACAAGTTCAACCTGAAGGCGTACCACGACCAGGTACTGTCCTACGGCGCACCGCCGGTGCGTTTCGCACGCCAGCTGATGCTGGACCAGCCGATCGAGTGATCGGCTGCGGGGCTGAATGCCCCGCGGCTCTGGCAGCACCTCACGGCCCGGGCTTCCCGGGCCGTTCTCGTTTGAAGCGCCCGACGGCCTCACATCCGGTGTATGTACAGCTTCCCGGCATTGCTGCGGATATCAAGAAAGTACTTCACCTTGCAGCCCCGGCATGCCGCCGGATGCACTTCATCAAACCCACGTTGGTTCTCCAGCGCGACGGCCAGTATGGGATGCCCGCAGTCGAAACAGCAGAATGCAATGTTGTTGCCATGGGGATCGGCGTCGATCTGGTCGCCATAGTGATCCATTACCAGAAAGTCCGTGATTTTCATGGTCGATCTCCAGAGTAGGTGAATCACCCGCAGACTACATCGCAACCCCGCAGCCCAGAAGGGCACGCGTCGCCTACAGGGCAACGCATCCTTCCCGCCACGTTGGAGCCGCTCCGGTCCTGAACCGTTGCACATCGGGCGTGCGTGACCTCACACCTGGCGAACAACTCCGGGCGCATCTTTCGCCAGGTTCCCCCTTCCGCCGGCGTCCATGTCTCTCCCCCTCTTGCGTCTTGCGCTGCTGCCCGCGCTGTTGGCCAGCACTCCTGCCTACGCTGCCTGCCCGCCGCCACCGGCGGGACAGCCCGACATCCGTGCCCTGGGCTACTACACCGACAAGGCTGGTTCGGTGATCGACCCGGCACTTCGCCAGCAGAACAAGGACGCCACTGCGCCGCTGGACCGCTATGCCGCCGACGTGGCGCGCATGAGCGACGACTACCTGCGCGACGGTGACCCGGCAGCCGCACAGTGCACGCTGAACTGGCTGGGTGCGTGGGCCGACGACGGCGCCATGCTCGGGCAGATGATCCGGGTCAACAACAACCAGTCGTTCTACATGCGGCAGTGGATGCTCGATGCGGTAGCGATGGCCTACCTGAAGGTGCACGACCAGGCAGATGCCCGGCAGCGCGCGCGCATCGATCCGTGGTTGCAGAGGCTGGCCCGGGCCAACCTGGCGTACTGGAACAATCCGAAACGGCGCCGCAACAACCACTACTACTGGGGCGGTCTGGGCGTGCTGGCCACCGGACTGGCCACCGACGACGATGCCCTGTGGCAAGCCGGCCACGCCGCCTTCCAGAAGGGCGTCGATGACATCCAGGACGATGGCAGCCTGCCGCTGGAGATGGCGCGCGGGCAACGCGCCCTGCACTACCACGACTACGCATTGGCGCCGCTGGTGATGATGGCCGAGCTGGCACGGCTGCGCGGCCAGGACTGGTACGCCAGCAGGGATCGCGCCATTGACCGCCTTGCCCGCCGCGTCATCGAAGGCAGCAAGGACCCTGCATGGTTCAACGAACACACCGGCGTTGCACAGCTGCCCCTGCAGGCCAGCGGCTGGGTCGAGTTCTACCGCTTGCGCTCACCCGATGGCGGCCTGTTCGATGCCGCGCATGCACGCGGACCGTTCCGTTCCCCACGGCTGGGCGGCGACCTTAGTTTGATGGCTGCGCAGGGCATCGTGCGCACGCCGCCGCGATAGCCCCCTGTTTCAGCGACGGGCCCGCTGTAGCAGCTGCTGGAACTGCGCACGGCTGCAGCCCTGCCGGTCACAGCCCGGCAAGGGCAGTGCGACGCGTCCCGGCGGCTGCGCCTCGGTCAGCGGCACGGCATCGCGCAGCTGCGCGGTGGTCGGATAGACGTAGGCCAGGCGGAACCGCTCGCCACCGCCCTGGCGGTCACGCCAACGCTCGAACTGCAGCAGGCCACCGATCGGCGTCTTCTCGAACTGGCCTGGCAGGCTGTAGTCACCGATTCCTATCGCCGCCAGCACCGAACCGATATTGGAATCATGGCCGACCAGCAGGATCACCTTCGGCGACGCCGGATCACCGAACGACGCATCCACGCGCGCCAGCAGCGGAGCGGCCACGTCACGCGCCACCGCGGGTGTTCCGAACAGGATGTCCTGGTAGCGGTTGCGGATCTGCGCCAACGCCATCCATTGGCCTTCCGTGTTCAAGCGGCCCCAACCTTCGCGCGGAACGCCACTTCCCTGGTAATGCTCCATCAGCAGGGCATCGACCAGACCGCTGGCCAGTGCCAGTGAACCCGAAGCGCGTGGCTCCTTGCCCGGCTCCGCATTGAAGGTCGTGTCGCCCAGCACCAGATGACAGTCGCTGCGCCCCGCACAGGCCGCCGACTGCGGGTAGAGGGTGATCCCCTCCACCACGGACAGTGCGGGTGCCAGATCCGATACTGTCAGCGCCTGCTGCATTGCCGCCAGCGCGCGCTTGCGGAATGCCGCGTCATCGTTGTGGATCACCGGGTCGAACAGCGGATCCATCGTCCCCAGCGCCATGCGCTGTTCGACCGCAACATGGCAGCCCGGAAACGCACCGGCAATGAAGAACTGCGCGGTGGCCTGGGTACGCTGCAGGCTGTTGGCATGGGCGTGGAAGTCAGCCGGCTGCGGGCAACCCGACGCCGGCAACAATTGCGCCTGGCGCAGCCACTGGCCGATGTAGCGCCCCATGTAGACTTCCAGCACGCCGCCCTTGGTGGTCAGCTCGCCGGGGCCTACGTCCCAGCGTGGCCAGCGCTCCGGCGTGGCATGGGCAAGGGCGCCCGACGCCACCACCGGCGCGCGCAGGTTGTGGCGGCTGAGCAGGACGACCTGCTCGAGCTGGTCGCCTTGCACCGGTGTCGGTGCCGCGGCTGCGGCCGTTGTGGCCAAGCCAAGTGCCAGCAGCAGCGGGCGCAGGCATCGGATCATGCAGGTCTCCTGAGACACGTTGGGGTCAGAGCCCTTTCCTGCGGAAAGGGATCCGACCCCAAGGCATACGTGGCCAGGGTCGGATCCTGCTCGCAGAGAAGGCTCCGACCCCGAAAGCAATCATTGATCGGCGGCCACAAAACCACCGGTCTGTCGCGCCCACAAGCGCGCGTACAGGCCACCGGCGGCGATCAGTTCGGCGTGGCTGCCGGTCTCGACGATGCGGCCCTGGTCCATCACCACCAGCCGGTCCATGCGTGCGATGGTCGACAGCCGGTGCGCGATCGCGATCACCGTCTTGCCGCCCATCAGCTCATCCAGGCTGTCCTGGATCGCCGCTTCCACTTCCGAGTCCAGCGCCGAGGTCGCTTCGTCCAGCACCAGGATCGGGGCATCCTTCAGCAGCACGCGGGCAATGGCGATGCGCTGGCGCTGGCCACCTGACAGCTTCACGCCACGCTCGCCGACATGTGCGTCGTAACCACGACGCCCCTGCCCATCCACCAGCGTGTCGATGAAGGCTTCGGCACGCGCCTTGGCCACCGCAGCGCGCAACTGCTCATCGGTCGCGTCCGGACGGCCGTACAGCAGGTTGTCGCGGATCGAGCGATGCAGCAGTGAGGTGTCCTGGGTGACCACGCCGATCTGCTGGCGCAGGCTTTCCTGAGTGACGTAGGCAATGTCCTGGTCGTCGATCAGGATGCGGCCGCTTTCCAGGTCGTACAGGCGCAGCAGCACGTTGACCAGGGTCGACTTGCCGGCACCGGAAGGACCCACCAGGCCGATCTTCTCGCCCGGCTTCACCACCAGGTCCAGGCCTGCGATCACGCCGCCCTTCTTGCCATAGTGGAAGTGGATGTCCTGGAAGTGCACGCCACCGCGGGTCACCTGCAACGGCACCGCGTCCTCGCGGTCCTGCACGGTCAGCGGCTGGGCGATGGTGGTGATGCCGTCCTGCACCGTACCGATGTCCTCGAAGATGCCATTGATGGTCCACATGATCCAGCCGGACATGTTGTGGATGCGGATCACCAGGCCGGTCGCCAGCGTGATCGCGCCAACGGTGATGTGGCCGCCATTCCACAACCACAGCGCGAGCCCGCAGGTACCGGCAATCAGGAAACCGTTGGCGATGGCGATGGTCAGGTCCATGCCGGTGGTCACCCGGGTCTGCGCGCGGTGCTTGACCGCCAGTTCCTGGATCGATTCGGCCACATAGGCCTGCTCGCGCCCGCCATGGGCGAACAGCTTCAACGTGGGAATGTTGGTGTAGCCATCGACGATGCGGCCCATCGCCTTGGAACGCGCTTCGGACGCAATCCAGGCCCGTTCCTTCGCGCGCGGCACGAAGTAGACCATGATCACCGCATAGGCCAGCAGCCACAGGACCAGCGGCACCATCAGCCGCCAGTCCGCCTGCGCGAACAGGTACAGCGCGGTGCCGGTGTAGACCACGATGTACCAGAGCGAGTCGACCATCTGCACCGCCGACTCGCGCAGCGAGGTACCGGTCTGCATCACCCGGTTGGCGACGCTGCCGGCGAAGTCATTCTGGAAGAAGCTCAGGCTCTGCCGCACCACGTAGTTGTGCATCAGCCAGCGCGAGCGGTTGCTCAGGCCGGGCACGATCGCCTGGTTGACCAGCAGGTTGTGCAGGCCGACCAGGATCGGCCGCGCGATGACCGTGATGAACAGCATCCAGCCCAGTTCATTGGCATGGCGCTTGAAGAAATCGGCCCCCGGTTGCTCGGCGACCATGTCGACGATGCGGCCCAGGTAATCGAACATCGCCACTTCCACCAGCGCCAGCAGCAGGCCGGCGATCAGGGTCGCCAGCAGCACCGGCCACACCGGGCGCAGGTAGTGCAGGTAGAACGGCAGCACCTTGCGCGGTGGCATGCGCCCATCCACGGGCGGGAACACCGGGATCAGGGATTCAAACCAACGGAACATCGCACTCCCTCGCCTCTTGCAAGCGGCGAAGTATCCCACGCCGGATGTGTACGCCAGCCGATGATCGCCGCCGCTCCGGTAGTGCCGGCCGCTGGCCGGCACCCTCGCGGCATTTCGGAAGATCATGAGGTTGCCGGCCAGCGGCCGGCACTACCTTCATTCGTTGACCGGGGTGAACAGCAGGTCCTGGAAATCGAAGCTGAAATCGGTCAGGTCGGAGATCGACTGCATGCGCACCTCGCGCACCTTGCCGTCCGGGTCCAGGCTGAAGTTCACGAACGCATCGGCGTTGAGCGAGCGGTCATCCCAGCGCACGATGAAGGTGTCGTGCTGCCAGTGCTCAAGGCGGCCGCTCAGCTGCGCGGTCTTCATGAAGCGCAGGCGCAGGCCCTTGCCCGCGGCACTGACCTGCATGTCGCCATACCAGCGGTCGCGGAACGTGCCGGTGTAGCCGGCCAGCGGCAGCGACGGCCTGCTGCCCTTGTCGCGCGCGCTCTGATGCTTGGCCCAGGCCTCGTCGGCCTTGTCCTGGCCCTTGGCCACGGCCTTGGCATAGGCGTCCACCCAGTCGTGCTTGTCGCCGCCCAGATAGGCATCAAGCACGCTCAGGGTGATCGCGTTGAACGCCGCGCCCACTTCCTGGTTGGTCAGCACCACCACGCCCAGCTTCTCGCCCGGCACCAGGGTCAAGCGCGAGACCATGCCCGGCCAGCCACCGGTGTGCCAGACCAGTTTCCGGCCGCGATAGTCACTCAGGCTCCAGCCTTCGCCATAGCCGGCAAAGTTGGCCCGTGCCGGTGCCAGCTCCGGCACGCTCGGCGCCGGGATCGACTGCGGGGTGATCATCCGCCACATCTGCTGCTGGCTCTTTTCGCTGAACAGCGCAGTGCCGTCGGCCAGCTTGCCTTCGGCCAGCTGCACCTGCATCCAGCGCGCCATGTCGTGCGCACTGGAATAAATGCCACCGGCGCCGGCATTGTTCGACCAGGTCAGTGGTGCGACGGTGCGCAGGTCCTTGAAATCGTACTTGGCGTGGCCGACCGCCGCCGTGTCACCCGGCTTCAGGTGGTCGGCGTTGTAGCGCGTGCCGGCCATGCCCACCTTGTCGAAGATGCGGGTCTGCAGGAACTGCTGGTAGCTCACGCCCGAGACGTGCTCGATCACCTGCTGGGCGACCGCGTACAGGATGTTGTCGTAGGCATAGCTTTCGCGGAATCCACCCTTCAGCGGCACCTTGCCCAGCCGTTCCACCACTTCGGCATTACTGTAGGAGGTGGTCGGCCAGAACAACAGGTCACCGGCGCCCAGGCTCAGGCCGCTGCGATGCGACAGCAGGTCGCGGATCGTCATCTGCCCGGTCACGAACGGGTCGGACATGCGGAACGATGGCAGGTGGTCGATCACCTTGTCGTCCATCTTCAACTTGCCCTCTTCCGCCAGCAGGTTCAGCGAGGTGGCCGTGAACGCCTTGGTGTTGGACGCAATGGCAAACAGCGTATCGGCCTGCACCGGTTCCGGCTTGCCCTGCTCGCGCACGCCCCAGCCGCGCTCCAGCACCACCTCGCCATCCTTGACCACCGCTACGGCAATGCCGGGCACGTCGAACTGCGCGCGCACGCGCTCGACGGTCGCATCCAGGTCCTGCAGCGGCGGCGGGGTCGCCGCGCTCGCCATGGTCGTGCACGCCAGCAGCACGGCTCCTCCGATCCAGGGTTTCATCCAGCACGATCTCCGAACAGGGGTGGCGGCCATGTGCAGGCCGTCACCGGGGTTTCGCGGGATGGTAACGTCCGGCGGCGCATCCTGCCCTGTGCCATAGGAGGGGTGTCATGGGCGAGAACGGCCAACCCAGCAGCGGCTCCACGATCATTCCGTGCCTGCGCTATCGCGACGCGCAGGCCGCCATCGACTGGCTGCAGCGCGCCTTCGGCTTCCATGCCCAGGCCGTCTACGCCGATGGCGATACGGTCTTCCATGCGCAGCTCACCTTCGGCAGCGGCATGATCATGCTGGGCTCGGCCAGCAACCAGAGTGCGTGGAGCAAACACGCTGCCCTGCCTGACGAGGTCGGCGGACGCCAGACCCAGAGCGCCTGCGTGATCGTCACCGATGCCGATGCGCACTACGCGCGGGCCAAGGCCGCCGGTGCCCGCATCGTCATCGACATCGCCGACCAGGACTATGGCGGACGCGGCTACGCCTGCGCCGACCCGGAAGGCTACCTGTGGTGGTTCGGCAGCTACGACCCATGGCGCACGGACCACGGCCAGTGACCACGGCCGGCCGGCAGGCAGAGATCCGCTGCGGCATCGGCGGCTGGGTGTTTCCCGAATGGCGCTGCGGTGTGTTCTATCCAGCAGGCCTGCCGCAGCGGGAAGAACTGGCCCACGCCAGCCGCGCCCTGCGCTGCATCGAGATCAACGGCACGTTCTACCGCACGCCAACTGCGGCCCAGTGCGCGCAATGGGCTGCGCAGACACCCGACGGTTTCCGCTTCTCGATGAAGGCGCCGCGCTACCTGGTGCAGCGACGCGACCTGTCCAGCACCGTGGAAGCGGCCACACCGTTCCTGCAGGCGGCACTGGCGCTCGGTGACCGGCTCGGCCCATTGCTGTGGCAGTTCGATCCGCGCCACCCGGCCGACGCCGATGCACTGGAGGCGCTGATGGCACAGCTGCCTAAGCAGCTGGACGGGGTGCCGCTGCAGCATGCGCTGGAGGTCCGCAACGCCGAGGCACATGGCCCGGCACTGGTCGACGCCGCCCGCCGCCATGGCGTGGCGCTGGTGATCGAGGACAGCGACGAGGCGCCATTGCACGGTGATGTCAGTGCCGGCTTCGTCTATGCGCGGATCAAGCGCAGCCAGGCCCGCTTGAACGAGGGCCTGCCGGCGCCCGTGCAGCAACGCTGGGCCGAACGCGCGCGCCGCTGGTCACGCGGTGAACCAGTGGATGACCTGCCATGCCTGGCCGGGCCCGCTGCGGAGGCCCCGCGCGAGGTCTACCTGCTGTGCATCGGCGCAGGCAAAGCGCGCAACCCGGCGGCAGCGATGGCCCTGCAGCGCCTCATCGACAGCGCCAGCGGTCCAGCCCCCACAGCAGGGTCCACCCCACCACGAACACGCTCGCAACGCGCAGCACGTTGAGCAGGAACGCCGCCAGCCCCAGGCGTTGCAGTTCGAGGAACGGATACGGCGCCTGTCCTGTCACTTCGGCCACCAGCATCGCCCAGCCCAGGTACACCAGCGGTACCAGCAGCACCCCGCCCAGTGCGCGCCAGCGCAGCGCGCCATGCGGCAGCAGCCACCACCACCCCAGCAGGTACAGCGCCGGCACAGCGTAGTGCAGGCCGGCATCGACCCACCATTGCAGCCCGGTGGGTTGCCACAGCCCCTGCAACGCCAGCACGTAGATGCACGCGGTCACCCCGATGCACAACGCGATCACCGCGGCGACAGTCGCGTTCAGCACACCCGCACGGATCAGCCGGACGCATCCCAGGCACACCGCCAGGTTGCTGAGAATCGTGAAGTAACCAACGAAGCGCAGCGTCGCCATGCCGCCCCCGGCAGCCGCCCCGGGGCCATGCAGCAGCAACAGGTATTGCAGCAGCAACGAGGTGGCCGCCATCAGTGCAGTCAGCGCTGCCCATGCACGCTGGGCGGAACGGTTGGCAGCCATTGCGGGGTTCCCCTGGGGAGTTTCCGCGAGCATGCCACAGGCATCGCCGGCGGCCGTGCGATTGCCGCACAATAGGCGGATGAGCACACCCGACACCCGCAAAGCGTTGTGGCAGATTCACTTCTGTGTCCTGCTGTGGGGCGTCACCGCCATCCTCGGCAAGCTGATCACCCTGCCCGCACTGCCGCTGGTGTGGTGGCGCATGCTGCTGGTGACGGCGATGCTGGCGCTGCTGCCGCGGGTCTGGCGTGGACTGCGTACGCTGCCAGTGCGGCTGGTGGCCGGTTATGCCGGCATCGGCGCCCTGGTCGCCCTGCACTG
The DNA here is from genome assembly GCF_049384345.1 of Stenotrophomonas sp. CASM110. Classification (NCBI taxonomy): domain Bacteria; kingdom Pseudomonadati; phylum Pseudomonadota; class Gammaproteobacteria; order Lysobacterales; family Lysobacteraceae; genus Stenotrophomonas; species Stenotrophomonas sp. CASM110. The sequence goes on along the minus strand of NZ_JBMRGI010000002.1, from coordinate 142,672 downwards.
GCTGACGTTCTACGGCGCGGTAAAGCTGGCCAATGCGTCGGTGGCCGCCACCTGCATCGCGCTGGCGCCGGTGTTCACCTCGATCATCGAACCGTGGGTGGCCAAGCGGCCATTCCAGCTGCGTGAACTGGCGTTCGGCCTGGCGGTGCTGCCGGGTGTCGCGCTGGTGGTCGGTGGCGTGCCCGACGGCATGCGCCTGGGTGTGCTGATCGGCGCGATCTCGGCGCTGCTGGTGGCAGTGTTCGGCTCGCTCAACAAGCGCATGGTCAGCCACGCCGATCCGCTCACGGTCACCGCGCTGGAGCTGGGTGCGGGCACCCTCACCCTGACCCTGCTGGCGCCGCTGATGCCCTATCTGCTGCCTGCGCTGGCCAGCCCGTTGTGGGTGGTCCCGGACCTGCACGACGGCATCCTGCTGCTGGTGCTGGCCGGGTTCTGCACGCTGCTGCCGTTTGCCCTGGCCCTGGTCGCACTGCGCCACCTGAGCGCCTACACGGTGCAGCTGGTGACCAACCTGGAGCCGGTCTATGCGGTGGTGCTGGCGGTGGTGCTGCTGCGCGAGCAGCACGAAGTCACCCCGTGGTTCTACCTCGGCGTGGCGATCATCGTAGGCGCCGTGTTCCTGCATCCGCTGCTGAACCGCCGCAAGCCGGTGCAGCATCCGGAGATTCTTGGCACGGCCGAGGCGCGCAACATCGCCGATTGAGTGCATCCACGCATGACGTGGATGCCCGTATCAACGCTGCGGCCAGTGCCATGCAGGTGCATCCAGCAGGCCCTGCCCGCTCAACAGCGTGCGGCCCTGTTCCTTGGACAGGTGCAGCGAATGGCACCCTGGCGCCTGTTCCAGCGCCGCGATCAGCCGGCTGGCGTGCGACACCACCCATACCTGGCTGCGCGCACTGGCTGCGATGATCAGCCGCGCCAGCGCCGGCAGCAGGTCCGGATGCAGGCTGGTCTCCGGCTCGTTGAGCACCAGCAGCGGCGGTGGACGCGGCGTGTGCAGCGCAGCGGCCAGCAGCAGGAAGCGCAGCGTGCCGTCGGACAGTTCGGCCATCGACAAGGGCCGCAGCAGCCCAGGCTGGTGGAAACGCAGCGCCAAGCGTCCATCCAGCTCCTCGAAGCCGACCGTGGCGCCCGGGAACGCATCGTCGACGCTGCGTGCCAACGCCACCGGGTCACCGATCTCGAGGATGGTGACCCAGGCCGCCGCCAGATCCCGGCCGTCGTGATGCAGCACCGGCGTGCGCGTGGCCATCGCCGGTTGCCGCGCCGGGGCATCGGCATCACTGCGGAAATGATCGTAGAAGCGCCAACGCCGGATGTACTCGCGCAGGGCGATGGTTTCCGGCAGGCGCTGCGGATCGCCGACCTGGGTGAACAGGCTGTCGAACAGCGACAACCGGTCATCCACGAGATCCCAGCCGCGCGCATGGCGCTGCCGCACCATCGCCCCGCGACGATCGACCAGCAGGTTGGCGCCGCGCAGGAACGGGCCGGCCCAGATCGCCTCGGCCTTGATCTGCGGGTCCAGTGCGAAGGCCGATCGACTGGGCGGCGGGTAGCCCAGATCGATGGCGTAGCCGAATTCGTCAGTGGCGAAGCCCAGCTTCAATCCCACCGATTCCTGGCGTGGGCCGCCCTGCAGGGGGATTTCGCCGGCAGCAACCCGACGGTCCATCTTTTCCGGACCCGCCCACAGCGCCGAGCCCAGCCCGCCTTCGCGGGCCAGCACCGCCGCGACGCCGCCCTGCGCGGTCTCGGCCAGCAGGCGCAGGGCACGGTACAGGCTGGACTTGCCACTGCCGTTGTCACCGGTCACCACATTCAACTGCTGCAACGGCAGTACGAGCCCGTGCAGCGAACGATAGTGGGCGATGGCCAGGGTCTGCAGCATGGTCGGCGTCCGGGGAACCAGGGGGTCATGCTGCCCGGTTCTGATCGCAGGAGCTGCGACGCGATGTGAATCGGTGACAGCATCCACGCGTCGCGTTGATCTACTGGAGCGGCATCCGTTTACCGCGCGGGCGGCAGATGCTTCAGCCGGCCACTTCCACCCGGTTGCGGCCATTGCCCTTGGCCCGGTACAGCGCCTTGTCGGCACGTGCCAGCGTGTCATCCACGCTTTCACCGGGCTGGTGCTGGGCCACTCCAATACTGATCGTGACCGGGAATCCCAGCGGTAGTTCAGCCACGGCCAGGCGCAGGAACTCGCACTGCAGTTCGGCGGTGCGCAGGTCGGTAGCCGGCATCACCGCCACGAATTCCTCGCCGCCATAGCGCGCGGCCATGCCGCGACCGGCGAAATGCGAACGCAGCAGCACGCCCAGTTCGGCCAGCACGCGGTCACCGGTGGCGTGGCCCTGGAAATCATTGATGTGCTTGAAATGGTCGATGTCCAGCAGCGCGACGCAGGCCACCCCGGGCTGGTCTCCGTTCACCGCCACCGCCTCTTCCAGCGCTGCCGCCATCGCACGGCGGTTCGGCAGGCCGGTCAACGCGTCGGTGCGGCTCTGTTCGGCCAGGTCGGCATTCTGCGCGAGCAGTACGTCCTGGTACTCAGACAGCAGTCGCTCGTAGTCATCGCGCTCCAGCATGTGTTTCTGGATGTCGAGCGCGAAGCGGCGCAGTTCCATCACCAGCATCACCTGCCGCGACAGCGCCGCCAGCGCTTCAGCCTTGTCGCTGGCCAGGTGCTGTGGCTGCGCATCGAATACGCACAGCGTGCCCAGCGGCAGGCCATCGGAGCTGATCAGCGGCGCGCCCGCATAGAAGCGGATGTGCGGATCGCCCACCACCACCGGATTGTCGTGGAAGCGGATGTCCTGCAGCGCGTCCTCGACCACCATGACCTGCTGCGGTTGCAGGATCGCGTGGCCGCACATCGATTCGCTGCGCAGGTTTTCTGCCGCATCGATGCCTTGGATCGACTTGAACCATTGCCGCTCGACGTCGATCAGGGTCACCGCCGCCATCGAGGTGCCGCAGACCGCCTTGGCGATCACCACCAGGTCGTCGAAGGATTTTTCACGCTCCGAATCGAGGATACGGTAGCGGTACAGCGCCTCAAGCCGAAGGGCTTCATTGGCAGGCTTGTCGGGCTTGATCATGCAGCGTCACGTTCCGGCAGGTCACCGCGAAGTCTAGCTGATGTAGAGCCGAGCCCATGCTCGGCTGCACCCGGACAAAAGAGCAGCCGAGCATGGGCTCGGCTCTACAGAAGCCGTTTACCAGTCCAGCTGCCTCGGCAGCAGGCCCTGCAGCTCCTGCTCGGTCAGGTTGCGCCACTGGCCCGGCTTCAGCGCACCGATCTTGATGTTGTCGATGCGCACGCGACGCAACTGGGTCACCCGATAGCCGAACTCGGCCGCCATCAGGCGGATCTGTCGGTTCAGGCCCTGCTGCAGGGTGATGCGGAAACCGAACTTGGCGATGCGCGAGGTCTTGCACGGCAGCGTCATCTGGTCGTGGATGCGAACGCCACGGGCCATGCCACGCAGGAACTCGTCGGTGACCGGCTTGTTCACCGCCACCAGGTACTCCTTCTGGTGGCCATTCTCGGCGCGCAGGATCTGATTGACGATGTCGCCGTTGCTGGTCATCAGGATCAGGCCTTCGGACTCCTTGTCCAGGCGGCCGATCGGGAAGATGCGCTGTTCATGGCCGACGAAGTCGACGATGTTGCCCTTGACCGAGGTCTCGGTCGTGCAGGTGACGCCGACCGGCTTGTTCAGCGCGATGTAGACATGGCGGCGGGCACCGGGCTTGCGGGCCACGCGCGCGCGCAGCGGCTGGCCGTCGACCAGCACCTGGTCTTCCTCGCCCACCACCGCGCCGGTGCCGGCCGGATGGCCGTTGACGGTGACCCGGCGGGCGGCGATCAGGCGATCGGCCTCGCGGCGGGAGCAGAAGCCGGTGTCGGCGATATGTTTGTTGAGTCGGGTGGTCATCGCCCTATTATCCGGCATCCCCGCCCGCTGCGCTTCATGCCGGAGGCGGCGGATCGAGTTCTTCGCCGTCGAATACCCGGTTGCGGCCGGCACGCTTGGCCACGTACATGGCGTGGTCGGCCCGGCGCAGCAGCGCGGCGAGATCGTCCTCGCCCGGCCGCCACTGCGCCAGGCCGATGCTGGCGGTGACCTCCAGACCGGGCACCTGCAGCGCCCGGGCCGCCTCGGTGAGGTGCTGGCGCAGGCGATCCAGGCGCGCCGATGCCGCCTCGCGCGGCATGCCCGGCATCAGCAGCAGGAACTCTTCGCCGCCCATCCGCACCACCTGGTCCTGGCTGCGGACCGCGGCACGCAATGCACGTGCCACCGCCACCAGTACCTGGTCACCCACGGCGTGGCCATGGCGGTCATTGATGTCCTTGAACAGGTCGATATCCAGGAAACCGATCACCAGCGGGCCGCGCTCGCGATCAACCCGTTCCAGATGCCGTGCCAGCTGCTGCAGCCCGGCACGGCGGTTGGGCAGACCGGTCAGGCCATCGGTCTCGGCCAGCTGGCGAAGTTCATCGCGCTGCTGGCGCAGGCGGCCCAGCCGCTGGTTCAGCGCATAGGCAGCCATCATCAGCAGCCAGGTCACCGACAGTTGCAGTGCCTCCACGCGGTACTCCAGCAACCACGCAGCGCGGCAGGCGTCGGCCAGGATCAACACCAGCATCGGTGCCAGCGCCGCCAACCCCGCCTGCGCCCAGCGGTCGCCGCGCAGCCATGCCCACACCCCGGCCATCAATGCCAGGCCGCAGCCCAGCAGGTAGGACACCTGCAGGCCCTGCGCCACCCAGGCCAGGCTGTCCCGCTGCAGCCAGGGCGCACACGCGGCCAGCGCCAGCAATCCCCACAGCGCCAGCAACTGCACCGGGCGCGATCGCGGCAGCAGGCGGTCGCCGCCGTTCAGTCGCCACAACGCGGGCAGCACCAGCGCCTGGGATGCAGCGGTCAACGACAGCAGCCACCACGCGCTGCGCTCACCCACCGGCAGCCATGGCTCGGGGTAGCCGCTCAGCCCGCCGAGAATGGCCTGCCACAGCACCAGCACGGTGGTACCGGCGATGTAGACCAGGAAACTGCGGTCGCGGGTGGTAAGGAAGGCCATCAGGGCCGACAACGCCAGTGCGATTGCCACGGCGATGCAGGCCGCGCGCACCAGCAGGCGGGCGGTATCGTTCTGCTGCACGGGACTGGGCGCGCCCAGCCGCAGGGTCGGTACCCAGCGCGCCTTCAGCGGCGTCTGCCATGACACCAGGAACGGTTCATGGCTGCCCGCCGGCGGCACCGCGACCAGGCCGATGCCTGCGCGGAACCGGGAATCACGGGTACGGGCATCGTGCATGTTGCCGCAGATTTCGCGATCCCCATGCTGCACGCGGACTTCGCCCGCGAACACATTGAACACGTCCAGTGCCTGCGGCTGGCCCGACCAGCCGCCCGCTGGCGCGGACACCTGCACCTGTTGCCGTGGCCCCGCCAGCATCTCCGGCGTGCATGCGCGATGCGGGGTGGGTTCATCGGTCGCCGCACCGACCAGCAGGTAGTCACGCCCGGCTTCGGCTACGGCCGCCGACAGCGGCCACGGCATTGCCAACCACACCAGCAGCACGACCAGCACCGCTCCCGTTCCGTACTGCCCCTGCCTGCCGCCCACGCCACGTCCTGTTCCTGCTTACGCCCGCGCCCACTGCGCGTCGCCCCTGCCGGGCATTATCGCAGCCGCGGCTGCAGCCCACGTGTAGACCAAAGTCGCCGACGGGCGTTCAGCCAGCGGCGGGCGGACCTTTCACCGCCACCAGGCGCACCGGCCGCAGGTCGGCCAGGGTCATCCGCTCCAGCGGTTGCGGCCGCTCGACCGCATAACCCTGCAGGCCCTGCACCCCAAGCCGGGTCAGCGCGGCGGCGACGTCGGCAGTCTCCACCCATTCGGCCACCACCTCCATCTGCAGCTCGCGCCCCAGTTCACTGATCGCGCGCACGGTGGCATGGCTGACCGGATCGATATCCATGTCGCGCACGAAGGCCCCGTCGATTTTCAGGATGTCGGCCGGCAGCTGGCGCAGGTAGCCGAACGAGGACAGCCCGGAACCGAAATCGTCCAGCGCCATCCGGCAGCCACGCGCCTTCACTGCATCGATGAAGGCACGCGCCTGGCTGAGGTTGCTGATCGCAGCGGTCTCGGTGATCTCGAAGCACAGCTTGGAGGCCAGCGCGCGGTTGCGCTCCAGCAGGTCGCAGACGAAGGCGAGGAAGCCGGGCTCGGCGATCGACTGCGCCGAAACGTTGACATTGCACAGGCCCAGCTGCCGCACGTGTGCCGGGCACACCTGCAGGTGCCGGAACAGCAGGCCAAGCACGTGCCGGTCCAGCGCCACGGCCATGCCATAGCGCTCCACCGCCGGCATGAACTGGCCCGGCAGGTGCAGGCTGCCATCGCTGCTACGCATGCGCACCAGTACCTCGTAGTGCAGGTAGGAGGGATCGCCGACGCGGGCGATGCGCTGCGCATACAACACCATGCGGTTTTCGGCCATGGCCAGGCTGACGCCCTGCAGCCGCTCGGCTTCCTGGCGCCGTTCCTCCAGCGCCATGCGGTTCTCGTTGAAGCAGTGCACGCGGTTGCGGCCGGCCTGCTTGGCCGCATAGCACGCGCTGTCGGCGGCGCTCATCAGCCAGTTCACATCCGGCGCATCGGCGCTGACCTCGACCACGCCGATGCTGCAGCTCAGCTGCGGGCTGCCTTCGCTGACCGGGAACGTCGCCTGCCCCAGGTTGCGGATTACCCGCTGCAGCACGCGCTTGGCCTCGTCCTGCCCGGCATGGGCCAGGAACACGGCGAACTCGTCCGCGCCCAGCCGGCCCACCCAGTCACCATCGCGCACCGCCGCCACCAGGTAGTCGGCGAAGCTGCGCAGCATCTGGTCGCCGGCGGCGTGACCGAAGCTGTCGTTGACCAGCTTGAAATGGTCCAGGTTGATGTAGCACAGCGCGTGCGTGCCACCTTCGCTGCGCACCTGCAGCAGCGCGCGTTCCAGCAGCCGTTCGATCTCGCGGCGATTGATCAGGCCGGTCAGCGGGTCGTGGCTGGCGTGGTGCTCGATCTCGCGCGCCAGTGCATGGTTCTGGCTGACGTCTTCGATGATGGCGAACACCGACAGGCCACCGCCGGTGCTGCGCACGCCGGTGCCGCTCCAGCGGCCCCAGACAAGGCTGCCATCGCGACGGCGGAAGCGCAGTTCGCTCGGGCGCAGCTGGCGGTCCCAATCGATGCGGCCCACCCCATCGATGACCAGCTCGCCGTCCATCAGCAGGTCGCCCAGCGACAGCTGCAGCAGCATGTCACGACGATGGTCGAGGATATCGGCCATCGCCTGGTTGGCCTCGATCACCTTGCCTTCGGCATCGAGCTTGAGCATGCCGACGTTGGCCTGGTAGAACGCCGCGCGGAAACGGCTCTCGTGTTCGGTCAGGTCCTTGCCGACGCGGCGCGCCAGGGCGACCGCCATCAGGCTGATCGCCAGCACCGACAGGCCCGCCACCATCAACGTGGCCAGCCTCACCAGCGTCGCCATCCGCAGCAGCGCCTGCGAGAACGCCTGGCTCTGCACCTTCATCCGCTGGTCCAGGTCACGCAGCTGCTGCAGGTAGCGGTCGCGTGCGGCAACGGGCACCAGGTTGCCGTCGTGCCGCAGCTGCAGTTCATCGATCAGTCGCTGCAGCGCCATCAGGTCGCCATCGGTCTGCCGCCACAACGCGCTCGCTTCGCGGAATGCACCGATGTCGCGCGCGTAGCGGAACGAGAACACCAGGCGTGGGATGTCGGCACGCGCATTGCCGCCCTGCAGGAAGCCCTGCCTGGCCTTCTCCTCGTCCGGTTCGGCCTGTTCCAGCGCCAGTCGCGCCTGCAGATCGCCCAACGGCACCTGCAGGGCCTGGCGTGCGTCGTCCAGGTCCTCGGCATCGCCACGCGCCAGGTAGCGACTGAGTGCGGCGGTGGCATCCTGCTGGCCACGCGACCAGTAGCCCTGGCCGGCGATCCAGGCAGTAGAGGCCGCCTGCAGTTCCTGGATCAGGGCGGACAGTGCGACCAGTCCGATCGCCATGCCGGTCAACAGCGCAAATCGCAGTCCCAGCCCCCGGGTCATCGGCACCCGCCGGCTGTGTTGGTCCGTGCCACTCCTACCCATCCCGGATCCCCCTGAATGTGCTGCGGTGACAACCTCCTTAGGAACCGGCTCAGCCTAGGACCGGCAATGTGTGGGCCATGCGAAAAAGGGGACGGAGGGGATTAAGTCGTTCTTGGCACAGGCGCATGACCAGCCAGATACGACTTAATCCCCTCCGTCCCCTTTTTCTGTCCGCCAGCCCGGGGGCTGGCGGTGGTGTGGACGGCTGCGGGTGCGGCTTAGAAGCTGCGCGGGCCGCGCGGCTTGAAGCCGTCACGACGCGGCGGGCGACTGTCGCGGTCACCGCCGCGGTCGCCACCCTGGCCGCCCGGGCCGCCACGACGCGGGCCACCCGCACCGCCCGGGCCACGCTTGTCGAAGCGCGGCTTGAACGGGCGCGGGGCCGGGTTGGTGTCTTCACCCGGAGCCAGCGCACGCATCTGCAGCTGCTGGCCGGACACCCAGACCTTCTGCAGGTGCGACAGCACGTCCGGCGGCATCTGTGCCGGCAGGTCCAGCAGCGAGAAGTCGTCGTGGATGTCGATGCGGCCGATGAAGCGGCTTTCCAGGCCGGCTTCGTTGGCAATGGCGCCGACGATGTTGGCCGGCTTCACGCCATGCTGGTGACCGACCGAAATACGGTAGGTCTCCATGCCCTGCTCCGGTGCACCACGCGGCGGAACCTCACGGCGCGGACGCTGTTCAAAACCACCTTCGGCGTCGTCACGGCGCGGGCCACGCTCGAAGCGCGGACCCCGTTCGTTGCGGTCGAAGCGATCACCACGTTCCGGGCGGTCACCACGGTCGAAGCGCTCGCGCGGTGCGCGCTCTTCGCGCGGGGCACGCACCGGCGGCTGCAGCAGGAACGGGGTATCGCCCTGCAGCAGCTTGGCCAGCGCGGCAGCGATCTCGATGGCCGGCACGTTCTGCTCGTTCTCGAAGCGCTCCAGCAGCTGGCGGTAGAAGTCCAGGCCACCGGCGCCGAGGGTTTCGCTGATGCGCGAGGTGAACTTGTTGATGCGGGTGTCGTTGACCGCTTCCACGCTCGGCAGCTGCATCTCTTCGATCGGCTGGCGGGTGGCGCGCTCGATCTGGCGCAGCATGCCCTTCTCGCGCGGGGTGGCGAACAGGATCGCCTCGCCGCTGCGGCCGGCACGACCGGTACGGCCGATGCGGTGCACGTAGCTTTCGGTGTCGTACGGGATGTCGTAGTTCAGCACGTGGCTGATGCGCTCCACGTCCAGGCCGCGCGCGGCCACGTCGGTGGCGACCAGGATGTCCAGCTTGCCTTCCTTCAGCATGGCGATGGTCCGCTCACGCTGGGCCTGCTGCATGTCACCGTTGATGGCGGCAGCGGCCAGGCCACGCGCCTGCAGCTTGCTGGCCAGTTCTTCGGTGCCGGCCTTGGTCCGCGCGAAGATGATCATCGCGTCGAACGGCTCGACTTCCAGGATGCGGGTCAGCGCGTCCAGCTTGTGCATGCCGCTCACCCACCAGTAACGCTGGCGGATGTTGGCCGACGTAGTGGTCTTGGCCGCGATGGTCACTTCCACCGGGTCCTGCAGGTAGGTCTGCGCGATGCGGCGGATCTGCGGCGGCATGGTGGCCGAGAACAGGGCCACCTGGCGCTGCTCCGGCAGCTTCTTCAGCACCGCTTCGACGTCGTCGATGAAGCCCATGCGCAGCATTTCATCGGCTTCGTCCAGCACCAGCGTCTTCAGCTCGGACAGGTCCAGGGTGCTGCGGTCCAGGTGATCGATCACGCGGCCGGGGGTACCGACCACGATATGCACGCCGCGGCGCAGGGCCGACAGCTGCTGGCCGTAGGGCTGGCCGCCGTACACCGGCAGCACGCGGAAGCCGGGGATCTTCGACGAATAGGACTGGAACGCCTCGGCAACCTGGATGGCCAGCTCGCGGGTCGGCGCCAGGATCAGGGCCTGGGGCTTGATCTGCTGCAGGTCGATGTTGGACAGTACCGGCAGTGCAAAGGCAGCGGTCTTGCCGGTACCGGTCTGGGCCTGGCCCAGCACGTCGCGGCCTTCCAGCATCGCCGGGATGGTGGCGGCCTGGATCGGCGACGGGGTTTCGTAGCCGATGGCGGTGACGGCCTGCATCACGGGCTCGGACAGGCCGAGCTGCGCAAACTGCAGCGGCGCTTGGGAATCTTGGGACATGGGGAACTCCGAAGGCACTGCCGTCTTCCTGGCAGTGCGATAAAAAAGGTGATGGTCCGCGCTTTGGGCGCCCTTCTTATCGCGTGCCCTGGCGCTGCTCGGTCGGAGGAGATTTCACTCGCTCAGAGCGGAATGATACCGCATTGATGCTGAACGAGGCATACAGCTTTCCTCACAGATGCCGTCGGGCCCGTGCTGGCGCACAATACGCGCCCTCTTCCCGGCCCGGCCGCTGGCCTGCGCCCTCTTCCCAGGAACCCCGCTCCATGCAGATTCTCGAATTCGACCTCGACGGTGACTACGTCGAACTCAAGCAGCTGCTCAAGCTGGCCGATCTGGTCACCAGTGGCGGCGAGGCCAAGATGGTCATCAGCGAGGGCCAGGTACGGGTCGACGGCGAAGTGGAACTGCGCAAGGCCTGCAAGATCCGCGCAGGCCAGGTGGTCGAATTCGCCGACAGCCAGATCCGGGTGCTGGCTGCAGGCTGATCTGAAGCTGTTCAGGCCACGCGCTGGGTCAGGTGCGAGGCAATCAGCTGCCTGAACGGTGCCACGCCCTGCGCCAGGCGCAGGCCGGCCGCACGCAGCAGGCGCGCCGGGCGACGGTCGTCGGTGTACAGGCTGGCGATCGCATTGGTGGCCTCGTACAGCGGCCGCGACGCCAGCCGATGACCACGCTGGTAACTGGCCAGCATGCCGGCGGCGGCAATGTCGGCACCACGGCGCTGCTGCGCGACGATGCCCTGCGCCAACCGCTGTGCGCTGGCCAGGCCCAGGTTGAAGCCATGCGCGGTGACCGGATGCATGCCCACCGCGGCATCACCGATCAGCGCAGAACGCTCGCCGACGAAGCGATCCGCGTACACACCCACCAGCGGATACGCCTGCGGCGTGGCCACCGGCTGCATCCGGCCCAGGCGGTGTTCGAAGCAGGCACTGATGGCCTCACCGAAGGCTACCTCGTCCATCGCCAGCAGCGCCTCGATCTGCCGCGGCGGCAGCGTGATCACCGCCGATGCCTGGCCCTCGTTGAGCGGCAGCAGCGCCATCGTGCGGCCGTAGCCGAACCACTCCCAGGCGGTGTGGTGATGGTCGCGCTCGACCTGCATGCGGCACACCAGCATCGACTTGCCGAAGTCGCGCATCTGCGCACCGATGCCGAGCATGCGGCGGGTGGCGGAGAAGCGGCTGTCAGCGGCCACCAGCAGCCGCGCATGCAGTTGGCTGCCGTCATCGAGTTTGACCACGTGGCCCTGCGCATCGGCCTGCACGCCCAGCACCTTGCGCCCGTCGAGCAGCTCCAGGCCGTCCTGGCCCTGCACGGCATCCCACGCGGCGCGACGGATCAGATGGTTGGGTACCAGCCAGCCCAGCGGCTGGCCGTCGACCTGGCTGCTGGCGAAGGTCAGCGCGAACGGCGAGCCGCCGTTCATCACCCTGGCATCGCGCAGATCAGCAATTTCAGCGTGCGGCAGGCGCTGCCACAGCCCCAGCTGCTCCATGCTCTGCCGCGAGGCATGGGTCAACGCGATCTCACGGCCATCAAAGGCGGCCTCGGCCAGCGCCTGGCGCGGCTGCACTTCGACCAGCCCGACCTGCAGCCCGCTGCCGGCCAGCGCGCGCGCGAAGCACAGACCTGCCGGTCCGGCGCCGACCACCACCACGTCCATCCTGCGCATGCGCGCCTCCTGCCGTTGATCCAGTCCGCGCCAGCATAGCGCCGCGCGCCTGAGCGGCCTTGATCTGGATCAGGCCGACTTACAGAAGTGCGAACACCAGCGCCAGGATCGATAGCAGCGACACCAGCCACACCAGGCTGCGCACGTAGGGCACGCCTGCGGCGTACAGGGGCAGATAGACCACACGCGCCCAGAAGTAGGCCTGCGCCGCCAGTGCAGTGGTGTCGTTGCCGCGACCGGCCACGACCACTGCGATGGCGGCGGCGGCGAAGAACGGAAACGTCTCCAGGAAATTGGCCTGCGCACGCTGCAGGCGCCCGGCCAGCGGGCTGAGCGGCTTTGCATCGCCATCGCGTGCCGAAGCATTCCACTTCATCCCGCGCTCGCGGGTGACCACCGTGGAGGTGGCGAAGATGTACACGAAGCCCAGCAGTACCGACCAGGCCAGCATCGTCAGTTCAGTTGCCATCATTCACCTCCTCAGGGTGCCGACGCGCGCAGGCTGTAACCGGCCAGGCGCCACACCTGGTCCTCGTCGAAACGGAACGAGACCAGCTCGCGCACCGGCTGTGCGCTGTTGGCGAAACGGGTCGGGAAGCTGACGTTGATGTACAGCCCTTCCGGCACTGCTGCACCGGCGCTGTACTTGACCCGGGTGATGGTCGGCTGGCCACGCCCGGCCAGCGCACCCAGGCGCGTGCGCTCGGCGGCCAACTGGCTGACGAAAGCGGCCTTCGGCACCGCACGACGCGCGACGGCCGAAGCGCCATCCCACAATTCGCCGGCGCGGTTGGCGTCGACCAGCTGCGCTGCCTTCACTGCGGCGGCGCCCATTTCCGCGTCCTGTTTCTGCACCTGCGCCTGTTGAGCAGCGGTCAACGCAGGGGAACCGGCGGTAGCGGGCTTCGCAGCTGCCGGCGAGGCTGGTGCCGGGCGTGCCGGGGCCGGCGCAGGCGTGGCCGGCGCAGGGGCCTGCGCCAACACGGTCAGGGGCAGCAGGGACAGCAGCAGGAACGCGCGCTTCATGGACACCGCCGGTTTTCTGGAGAGAACCGCAGTCTACGCCAGCGCGGTGACTACGCCGTCAGCGTGCCGGAGCGTTGCCCTCCACCGCTGCCGCATCAGCTTGCGCGGCGGGCGCGGCGGTGTTCGCTGGCGGCTGCTCGGCCACCGGCGGCGGCTCCGACGGTGCCGGTGGCAGCGTCGCCACATCGATCTCCGACAGCGGGCTTTCGTCCGGGCATACCGCATCCGGGAAACCGAAGCGCTGCTTCAGGGCCTGGCCGCAGCTGTTGATCGATTCCATGTCGGCGCCGTCGCGCTTGCACTGCTGGTCGAAGGCGATCAGGAACGCGTCCTTGCGCTGCACGAAGTCATCGCCGCAGGCGCGCATCTGCTTGATCCGTTCCAGATCGTCCTGCACCGCGTTGGTGCCATCCAGGCCGTACTGGCGCAGCTCATCCGGCGTCAGCAGGCGCAGGCTGCGATTGGGCACGGTCATCATCAGATCGGCCACGCCCACCGCCACGCCATTGCGCTGCAGGTAATCCTTCACGTTGTCGTAGACTTCGTGCAGCTCGCGGTTGAGCTCGGCGCGCGAGGTGGCCTTGGAGCTGATCCGCATCATGCGGTGGATGCCGACCTTGCCCGACAGCAGGCGGTTGTCACCGGCAGCCAGCACGAACACGCAGGCGCTGTGGCAGATGGAGCCTTCGCGCACCCAGATGGTCCAGCCCGATTCACCGATGCTGTCACCGGCCACGATCGCCGACTCCACCTGGCCACCACTGGAGTCCAGGTCGAGGATGCGCTTGTGGATCTTCAGTTCGTCAGCGACCACCGCCAACCGCCACATCATTTCGGCGAAGCCCGGATTGATCTTGCCGGCGTAACGCACGCGCATCAGCCCACGCTCGGCACACGGCGCCAGGGCCTGGGTGATCTGCTCGCGCCGCAGCCCTTCCAGTTCGGCACCGTCGCCGGCATCGCCCGCATATTCCGTGCTGCAACTGACCCACGCACGCCCATTTTCCAGCTGCGCCTGCGGCCACGGCCGACCCGCCTGGCTGCGCGGTGGTGCCGGTGCCGGTGGCGCGTCGGCGGCATTGATCGAAACCATGTTCTCGCCATCACTGGCCGGCGCCCGCGCTGCCTTGTCGGCAGCGGTCACGTTGCCCGGATTCTCCAGCTGACTGCAGCCCGCCAGGGCCAGGCACAACAGGGGCAACCAGCGGAATTTGGCGGACATCGGGCAACCGGGATTCATGGGACCAAGAGCCACAGTCTACCCGTCCAGGCCGCGCATTCAGCGCGTGGCACTGAACCCCTTCTGACCCTTGGGAAAGCGTGTCGACCAAGGTCGGCACCTACCAACGGCCTCAGGAACCTGTCGAAGGCGTGGTGGGTCCGGTGGCAGGGGTGCGAGCGGCATGGATGCCGCGACCAAGTCCCAAGGGGTGAGGGCGCTTTGCTTGCGAAGCACTGCTTCGCAAGCGCCCGAACGCACAGCCGCCAGCGGCTGGGCCGGTCTGGGGGTTCACGGCGTCCCCTGCCACCGGACCCACCACGCCCATCCCACAGGAATCCCGCTTCTGCTGTTGCTGTTGCCGGCCAGCGGCCGGCACTACCGCGGGTCCGGGCGCAGCCCGGCGTGACCCCCTTCAGCATCCATGTCCGAATGTGGCGAGTATCCCCGCCCGCACCCGCCTAGACTGCCGCCATGGACACCGCCCTCGCCCTCGACACCGCCGCCTGCGACCGCGCCCGCCTGGCCCGCGACGCACGTTTCGACGGCGTGTTCTTCACCGCCGTGCGCAGCACCGGCATCTATTGCCGCCCGGTCTGCCCCGCACCGCCCCCGAAGCCGCGCAACATCACCTACTTCCCGACGGCCGCGGCCGCCGCGGCCGCCGGCTATCGCCCGTGCCTGCGCTGCCGCCCGGAGCTGGCACCACAGGCCCAGCAGGCACTGGCCGGGCAGACCGTACAGCGCGCCCTGGCCCTGATCCACGGGGGCTTCCTGCAGGAGCAGCCGGTGGCCGATCTTGCTACGAAGCTCGGCCTCAGCGCGCGCCAGCTGCAGCGCCTGTTCGTCGAACGCCTGGGCGCGACGCCCGGGCAGATCCACGCCACCCATCGCCTGCTGCTGGCCAAGCAACTGCTGACCGAGACCACGCTGGCGGTGACCGACGTCGCACTGGCCGCCGGATACAACAGCCTGCGCCGCTTCAATACCGCATTCCTGCAGGGCTGCGGCATGGCCCCCACCGCACTGCGCCGCCAGCATCAACCGCTGGCCGCCGACGATGGCGGCCTGGTGCTGCGCCTGGGCTACCGTCCGCCGCTGGACTTCCCGCGCATGCTGGCGTTCCTGCGCAAGCGCAGCCTGCCCGGCATCGAAATGATTGGCGAGGACAGCTATCAGCGCGTGCTGGGCACGCCGGAGCGCCCCACCCTGCTGCGCGTCACTGCCGACCCGAAGCGCCCGGAGCTGCGCCTGCAGCTGGGTGCGGTGGATCCGCGCCTGATCCCGGACATCGTGCGCCGCGTGCGTCGCGTGTTTGATCTGGATGCCGACCTGCAGCAGGTGCACGCCGCATTGGGTGAGGAACCCTTGCTGGCGCGCGGCATCGCCGAGCGCCCGGGGCTGCGCGTGCCCGGCGGCTGGGATGGCTTCGAAGTGGGCGTGCGCGCCGTGCTCGGCCAGCAGGTTACTGTTGCCGCCGCCACCACCTTCGCGCGGCGGCTGGTCGATGCCTATGGCGCGCACCTGCCGGGCATGTCGTCCGACTTTGATCGCCAGTTCCCGGCACCCGAGGTATTGGCCGAGGCGCCTCTGGAATCAATCGGCCTGCCGCGCAGCCGCGCCGCGACCGTGCGTGCACTGGCCACCGCCTGCGCCAGCGGCCAGCTCGACTTCGGGCCCGGCCAGGCGCTGGAAGAGTTTGTTGCCCGCTGCGTGGCACTGCCCGGCATCGGCCCATGGACCGCGCAGTACATCGCTTTGCGTGGCCTCGGCCAACCCGATGCCTTCCCGGCCGGCGATCTTGTACTGCAGCAGGTCCTCGGCCACGCGCAGGGCCAGCGCCTGAGCGAACGCGCAACCGAAGCGCGCTCGCAACCGTGGCGTCCCTGGCGCGCCTACGCCGTGCTGCACCTGTGGCACCTGTCCGGCACATTCGTTGGAGAACCGACATGACACTGTTGTTCGATCGTTTCGACAGCCCGATCGGCGTGTTGACCATCGCCGGCGACGAGCGTGGCCTGTCACACGTGCTGTTCCCGGAGAACCGCCACCCCGCGCGCGGGCGTGATGACTGGCATTACGCACCGGATGCCTTGCCGGAAGCACGCGAGCAGCTGCTGCAGTTCCTGCACGGCGAGCGCAACAGCTTCGACCTTGTGCTGGCGCCGCGTGGTACGCCGTTCCAGCTGCGCGTGTGGCAGGCGCTGGCGCTGATTCCGTTCGGCCAGACCTGGAGCTACCTGCAACTGGCGCAACACCTGGGACAGCCCAGCGCGACCCGCGCGGTGGGCGCGGCCAACGGGCGCAACCCGTTGCCGATCATCCTGCCCTGCCACCGCGTGATCGGCAGCAACGGTGCACTGACCGGTTTCGGCGGTGGCCTGGAAACCAAGGCCGCGCTGCTGCGGCTGGAACAACGCCAGGCCCCGCTGTTCGCCTGAACATCGGGGTCAGATCCCTTTTCCCGTGGAAAAGGGATCTGACCCCGGGCGATCCTGGCGCGCCGTGTCTTGGGCCGGTAATTGCACCGGCTTATCATGCACGGATGACTTCCGTACGCCTGACCTGTTCGCTGGCGCTGCTGCTGCCATTGGCTGCCTGCACCACTGCGCCTGCCCCTACCGCCGCCGTTCCCACGTCCGTCGCATCGGCCGCACCGCCGAAGCTGCTGCTGATCTCCATCGACGGCCTGCGCGCCGATGCGCTGGACCGCGGGCTGACCCCGAACCTGCAGCGGATGATCGACGGCGGCGTGCGCGCCCGCTGGATGACACCGTCCTATCCTTCCCTGACGTTTCCCAACCACTACACCATCGTCACCGGCCTGCGCCCGGACCACCATGGCATCGTCAACAACAGCATGGACGATGAAGCGCTGGGCCGTTTCGAGCTGAGCAACCGCGAGGCCGTCACCACCAGTGCCTGGTGGGGCGGTGAACCGATCTGGGTCGGCGCCGAGAACGCCGGAGTGCGCACCGCCACGACGTCGTGGCCGGGCAGTGAATCGGAAATCCGTGGTGTGCGCCCCAGCCAGTGGCGCATCTACGACGGCAAGGAACCGCTGGAGCAGCGTGCCGGTATCGTGCTCGACTGGCTGGCACAGACCGACGCCGATGCCCCGCGACTGACCACGCTGTACATGGAGCACGTGGACAAGGCCGGGCACAACTACGGCCCCGGGTCGAAGCAGTACGCCGACGCCATCGCACGCGCCGACCTGATCGTCGGCCAGGTGCTCGACGGCCTGCAGCAGCGCGGCCTGGTCGCCACCACCAATGTGATCGTGGTGTCCGACCACGGCATGGCCGGCGTCGCCGACGGCCACGTGATCGCCACCGAATCGATGGCCGACCCGTCCATCGCGCGCAACGTCAGCCAGGGCCAGTCGGTGGGCTTCGCGCCAGTGGCCGGTCGTGAGGCTGAGGCCGAACGCGCCCTGCTCGGCCGCCATGCGCACTACGAGTGCTGGAAGAAGGAGAACCTGCCGGCGCGCTGGCACTACGGCACGCATCCGCGGGTTCCGGCCATCGTCTGTGCGATGGATGAAGGCTGGGATGCGCTGCACCGCGAGAAGATCGCCAAGCGCGCGAAGCAGGACCGTGGCTCGCACGGCTACGACAATGCCCTGCCGTCGATGCGTGCGGTGTTCGTGGCCAGCGGCCCGTCGTTCCGCCAGGGCCTGGTGATCGACGGCTTCGACAATGTCGACGTCTACCCGCTGCTGGCCCACCTGCTGCAGGTGCCGGCCGCGCCGAACGATGGCAATCCGGAAACGCTGAAGCAGACCCTGCGCTGAATTCCCTGTAGAGCGAGCCCATGCTCGGCTGCATTACGCCAGCCGAACATGGGCTCGGCCCTGCAGGAACACGCATAAAAAAACGCGGCGCCAGGCGCCGCGTTTTCCTTGGACCGGTCGGTCGGCCTGATCAGGCCTTGGCGACGGCCTTCTTCGCCACGGCCTTCTTCGCCGGAGCCTTGGCCACGGTCTTCTTGGCAACCGGGGCGGCGGCGCCTACGGCGACCTTGCTCGCGGTGTGCGAACGGGCGTTGCCGTAGCTGGCGTTGTAGCGCTTGCCCTTGGCGGTCTTGCGGTCACCCTTACCCATGTCTTCAACTCCTCAAGTGTGAAATCTGGTTACCCCGTACTGACACGGGTTCGGCGGGGCCGCCTTGCTGGGCGCCCCCGCGCACGATCGGAAATCCTATCACGGCGTGCCTAGTGCGCGCAGCTTGCGTCGTGCACGTGGCCGTGGTTGAGGCGCAGGTTGACCAGGTGGGCAACGCCCACCAGCAGGCCGCCGATGGTCATCACCACCGCATGCGGCACCGCATTGTGGTGCAGCGGGTCGTACAGCACGCCGGCCCACAGCGCGACCAGGCCGGGGATCAGGAAGCCGAGCGCACGCAGCGCACCGTGGCGGCGATAGCCCCAGACCAGGCTGAACAGCCCGAGCAGGGTCACGAACACCACCAGCGCCTGTTCCACGCCATCGCTCAGCCAGAACGACAGGCCCAGCGACGGCGCCGCCGCCAGCAGCACGGGGATCACCGCGCAATGCACTGCGCACAGCATCGAACCAGTGGCACCGAAACGGTCGAGCAGGTGGCGCAGGCGTGAGGACAGGGACATGACTTCCAGCAGGGTCGGCGAATCGTTATGGAATAATATAACATCCCTCTCCGAACCGCACGGTTTTCCCTCCCCCTGTCCCCTCGACGGGATTCGTGCGCCCTGCGATTGATACATTGTAACAAAGGACCTGCCCATGCCCGCCCACACCCCTCGGCTCAAGCCGCATTCCCTGGCCTTGGCCCTCGCCGCCCTGTTGCCGTCCGTCGCCTTTGCAGCCGGCCAGGACACCTCCCACCGTGACCGCCACCTGACCGAACTCTCCTCGGTACAGGTCACCGCGTCGCCGCTGCAGGGCGATGCCGAATCCCTGGCGCGCCCGGTGGACGTGCTGGCCGGTGAGCGCCTGGACGAGCAGAAGGCCGGCACCCTGGGCGATACCGTGGCCAAGCTGCCGGGCGTACAGAGCACCTTCTTCGGCCCCGGCGTCGGCCGCCCGATCATCCGCGGCCAGGAAGGCCCGCGCGTTGCCGTGCTGTCCAACGGCATGGGCAACATGGACGCCTCCACGGTCAGCGCCGACCATGCCACCAGCATCGAGCCGTTCCTGGCCGACCAGATCGAAGTGCTGAAGGGTCCGGCCACGCTGCTGTTCGGCAGCGGCGCCATCGGTGGTGCGGTCAATGTGGTGGATGGCCGCATCGCGCGCGAACTGCCGGAGCGCCCGCTCAGCGGTCGCGCCGAGCTGCGCGGCAACTCGGTGAACAATGAGCGCAGCGGCATGTTCCGCCTCGATGGTGTCAGCGGCAACGTCGTGCTGCACGTGGATGGCCTGGTGCGCAATGGCGACGATTACCGCATTCCCGGCTACGCGGTGATCGACAGCCTTGAAGACCACCATGACCACGATCACGACCATGATCACGATGCAGCCGAGGGCGAAGAACCGCGCCGCGGCCGCCTGGACAACAGTTCGATCCGCACCCGCGCCGGCGGCGTCGGCGCAACGTGGCTGGGCGACGGTGGTTACTTCGGTGTGTCGGCCAGCACCTATCGCACCAACTACGGCATTCCCAACGGCGCGCACGTGCATGCCGATGGTGATGACCATGGCCATGACCACGGTCACCACCACGGCGATGAAGAGGAAGGCGGCGACGAGCATGACGTGCGCATCGACATGGTGCAGAACCGCTTCGAGACCAAGGCCGGCATCTACAACCCGGTCTCGTTCCTGAAGAACATCAACGCACGCGTGGCTTACACCGACTACGAGCACGTGGAGCTGGAGGCCGGCACGCCGTCGACGCGCTTCACCAACCGTGGTATCGAAGCGCGCCTGGAAGCCGTGCAGCAGCAGATCGGCGGCTGGGACGGCGCGTTCGGCCTGCAGTTCGGCAACAGCGATTTCGGCGCCAAGGGCGAAGAGGCGTTCGTACCGGATACCGGCACCAGGAACATCGGCCTGTTCGTGCTGCAGGAAAAGCAGTTCGGCCCGTTCAAGCTGGAACTGGGTGGCCGCCACGACCAGGTCAAGCTGGACCCGACCGGTGACTACCGTCGCCGCACGTTCGGTGCCACCAACCTGTCTGCCGCCGGTATCTGGAAGCTCAACGATTCCGTTGACCTACGCATCGGCGTGGACAGCTCAGAGCGTGCACCCACCAACGAAGAGCTGTACGCCGCCGGCGCGCACATCGCCACCCGCTCGCTGGAGATCGGCGACGCCAACCTGAAAACCGAGCGCGGCCAGCGCGTCGAACTGGGCATCCATACCCACAGCGATCGCCTGGACTTCTCCGCGTCGGTCTACCAGACGAAGTTCAAGGACTTCATCTACCTCGCCGACACCGGTGTTACCGAAGGCCTGCCGGTCCGCGCCTGGACCCAGCAGGACGCGGTGTTCCGCGGCGCCGAGGCCGAAGCGCTGGTGCACCTGTTCGAGGGTGGCGCCGGTGACTGGGATCTGCGCCTGTTCGGTGACTATGTGAAGGCCAAGCTGGATGGCAGCGGCAGCCGCAACCTCGACATTGCCGTGCCGCACGGCGACCACAACCACAACTACAGCGTGGAGCTGGCCAACACCGGCTACCTGCCGCGTATCGCCCCGGCCCGCGTGGGTGCCGACCTGCGCTGGTCGAAGGACGGCTGGCGCGCCTCGGTCGGTGCGGTGCGTTACAGCCGCCAGAAGGACGTTGCCCAGAACGAAGCCCCGAGCGACGGCTACACGCTGGTCGACGCGCACCTGGCCTACCGCTGGGATCGCAACGCGGGCAACAGCTACGAGGTGTTCCTGGATGGCAGCAACCTGACCAACCGCGAAGTGCGCCCGCATACCTCGCTGCTGCGCGACTACTCGCCGCTGCCAGGCCGTGGTGTCGCATTCGGGATCCGCGCGTTCTTCTGATCGCGCACGGCGGGGTCGGATCCCTTTCCGAAGGAAAGGGCTCTGGCCCCACCCCATTCCACGGGGGCCTTCGGGCCCCCGTTTTCATTCCGTCCCACGCCATCACACATCCGTCACAAAGGTGTGCGTACGACAACAACCGGACAATCCCGTCACTCAAAGTCTCGCCAATCGGACACTTTTGTCCGAAAATGATTCCATGACCGCTCAACGTGCCGATGCTGCTGCCCGCCGTGCCCTCATCCTCGACGCCGCCGATCATGTCTTCGGCCAACATGGCGTCACCGCCCCGCTGGATCTGGTGGTCGAACGCGCCCAGGTGGGCCGCGCCACCCTGTACCGCAACTTCCCCGACCGCACCGCGCTGATCCAGGCGCTGCTGCAGCGCACGGTCGACCGCATCCGGCGCCAGGTCGAACAGCTCGGTGACCGCGATGACGCCCTGTTCGAGGTGTTCGAGGGCATGGCCCAGCGCATCATCGATTCGCCGGCACTGGCCGATTACTGGCGTGCGGTTGATTCGGACGTGCCGTCCATGCGCGCCGCGCGCGAGACCGTGCGCGACCTGCTGGAGGAACCGATCGCGCGCGCCAAGGCCGCCGGGCTGTGCCGTGACGACCTGGAAAAGACGGATATTTCACTGATCTCGGGCATGCTGGGTGCGGCCCTGCGCGGCAAGACCCGCGACGAGCGCGCCCAGTTGGCCGGGCGTGCCCTGCAGCTGCTGCGTGGGGGTCTCCAGGGAGCTGCCAGCGAGGCCCGTTGATGGTCCAGCCGTATCTGAAGCCGGTTCCGGATTGGGAGGAGCATGAGAAGCCGACCATGCCCGGCTCGGCGTCGATGCCCTGGCACCCGCCGTACCGGCGCGCGGCCTATGCGCTGGTATCGTTGCTGGTGGCGATCACCGGCGGCCTCGGCAATGCGCTGGTCACCGCCAACCTGCCGTTCCTGCAGGGCCAGCTGGCGCTCACTCCGACCCAGGGCAGCTGGCTGGTGGCCGCGTATGCGATGGTGAATGTCACCGCCAACCTGCTGGCCTTCAAGTTCCGCCAGCAGTACGGCATCCGCCTGTTCGCCGAGATCGGCCTGGGCCTGTATGCGGCGCTGGCGGTGCTGCACCTGTTCGTCGGCAGCTTCGAGACCACGATGCTGACCCGAGCCGCCAGCGGCTTCGCGGGTGCGGCCTGTTCGACGCTGGGCACGCTGTACATGCTGCAGGCGCTGCCGCGCCGATTCACCGGCAATCTGCTGGTGGTCGGTGTCGGCCTGTCGCAGCTGGCGGTGCCGATCGCCTGGATCGTTTCACCAGGCCTGGTCGATACCGGCCAATGGCACCAGCTGTACTCCTTCGAAGCCGGCCTGGCCCTGTGCGCGTTCGCGGCAGTGGTGGTGCTGAAGCTGCCGCCGGGCATCCAGGTAAAGGCGTTCGAGCCATTGGACTTCCTCACTTTCGCCCTGCTCGCGCCGGCGGTCGCGCTGCTGGTGATCGTACTGGCGCAGGGCTACACGCGCTGGTGGCTCAACACCCCATGGCTGGGCTGGGCGCTGGTCGCCTCGATCGTGCTGTCCACCACCGCCTTCATCATCGAACACTACCGGCGCAATCCGCTGCTGCAGATCCGCTGGCTGTCGAAGCTGCCGGTGCTGCACTTCATCGTCGGCGCGTTCCTGATCCGCTTCCTGACCACCGAGCAGTCCTACGGCGTGGTCAACCTGATGCGCACGCTGGGCATGGGGCCTGACCAGATGCGGCCGTTGTTCGTAGTGATCCTGGCCGGGGTGATCGTCGGCATCGCCGGCGCCTCGCTCACCTTCGGACCGAAGCGGCTGATCGCGCAGCTGCTGATGGCGATCCTGCTGCTGGGCGCCGCCGCGTTCTTCGACCAGCACCGCACCAGCCTGGACCGGCCGCACGACTTCTACGCCAGCCAGTTCCTGGCCTCGGTCGGTGCCGGCATGTTCATGGGCCCGCTGATCATGCTCGGCATCTCCGCCGCGTTGAAACAGGGCGTCGACCACATGATCACCTTCCTGGTGACGCTGTCGATCACGCAGACCCTGGGTGGCCTGGCAGGTTCGGCGGTGCTGGGGACCTTCCAGCTGCATCGCGAGCAGCTGTATTCCAGCGCGCTGACCAGCCAGCTCGATCCGGCCGATCCGGTGGTCGCGCAACGGCTGCGCATCCAGCAGCAGCTGTACGCTGCGCAAATCACCGACCCGGTGCTGCGCAGTGCGCAGGGCAGCGCGCAGCTGGCGCAGACCACGCGCCGCGAAGCCAACGTGCGTGGCTTCAATGACGTGTTCACGCTGAGCGGCTGGCTGGCGATCGGCTTCCTGTGCTGGTTGCTGCTGCTGTCGCTGCGCACCGCCGTGCTCAAGCAATGGCGCAAGCGCCACCCCGCCCTTTCCACCGCGTCCACGCCGGCCGCGTCCCGTTGAGTCCTCCCATGCCTCCCGTCCCGCCCCGCCCCGACGACACCGACAACGTCACCCCACCGCCGCCGACCGACGCGGCGCCCGCGGCCACGCCGGTAGAACCTGCGGTCGCGCCGAAGTACCTCAAGCCCAGCGCCCGCAGCGTGGTGGTGATGGTGGTAGTGGCCTTGCTGGGCATTGCGCTGATCCTGCGCGCCTGGCACCTGTGGCCGTTCACCAGCAGCGTGATGGTGACCGACAACGCCTATGTACGCGGCCAGATCACGGTGATGGCGCCGCAGGTGAACGGCTATGTGACCGAAGTGCTGGTGAAGGATTTCCAGCATGTGAAGCAGGGCGAGCCGCTGCTGCGCATCGATGACCGCATCTATGCGCAGCGCGTGGCCCAGGCGCAGGCGACGCTGGACAGCGCGCGCGCGGCGCTGGCCAACTCGGACCAGTCACAGGCGCAGAACCGCGCACAGATTGCCTCCGCCCGCGCCACGCTGTCGGCTGGCCAGGCCGAACTGCAGCGTTCGCGCAATGAATTGAAACGCTACGAGGAACTGGCGGCGCAGCAGCTGGTGTCCATCAACGACCGCGACAAGTTCCGCACCACCCAGGCGTCGGCACAGGCCAGCGTGCAACAGTCGCAGGCGCAGATCCGCATCGCCGAGGAAACGCTGGTGTCGACCCAGGTCGCGCGCAAGAGCCTGGAAGCGCAGGTGGAAAGCGCGCAGGCGCAGCTGGAACTGGCCCGCATCGACCTGGCCAACACGGTGATCCACGCACCACGCGACGGCCAGATCAGCGAAGCCAGCGTACGCGTGGGCCAGTACGTCGCTGCCGGTTCGCAGCTGCTGTTCCTGGTACCTGACACGCTGTGGGTGGTGGCCAACTACAAGGAAGGCCAGACCTGGGGCATGGCGATCGGCCAACCGGCGACGTTCTCGGTGGACGCGTTCCAGGGCCAGGTGCTGCGGGGCCGCGTGCAGGAGATCGCCCCAGCCACCGGGTCGGAATTCAGCGTGCTGCGCCCGGACAATGCCAGCGGCAACTTCACCAAGGTGGTGCAGCGGCTGCCGGTGCGGATATCGATCAACAGGGATCAGAAGCTGGCAAAGCAGCTGCGGCCCGGCATGTCGGTGATCGTGCGGGTGGATACCCGGTCCAAGCCGATGGACTAGGACGCAGGCCCTGCCGCACCGGTATGAAACGGGGTCAGATCCCTTTGCCAGTGGCAAAGGGATCTGACCCCGTTTCCAAAATGCCGGCCAGCGGCCGGCACTACCGTTGCGTTAGCCGGCGCAGCGCGCGCAGAGGCCGTGCACTTCCAGCGTCTGCGCCTGTGGCTGGAAGCCCAGTTCCTTGGCGCGCTTCTCCAGCTGGGTGACGATCTCGCGGTCCTCCAGCTCCACTGCGCTGTGGCAGCTGTTGCAGATCAGGAACGGCACCGAATGCGCGGCACTGCTGGGATGGTGGCAGGCCACGAAGGCATTGACCGATTCCAGCTTGTGCACGAACCCGTTGGCCATCAGGAAGTCCAGCGCGCGGTACACGGTGGGCGGGGCATCGGCGCCCACGCCCTTGCCGTTGCGCACCCATTCCAGCAGCTCGTAGGCCTTGACCGGCTTGCCGGCCTCGGCGATCAGCTTCAGCACGTTGGCGCGGATCGGGGTCAGGCGCAGCCCGCGTTCGCGCGAGACACGCTCGACCACCGCCACGAAATCCGATGCGTCGTGGACGTGGTGGTGCGGGGCGGTACAGGCAGTGGCGGTCTTGGCGGGCATGCGTGTTCTCCGGTTCGGGCCTGGCAAGGATGCCTCAGGCCGTTGCTACCTTGGTGATGGCCGCATCAATGCGTTTCAAGGCCTGCTCGCGGCCGGCCAGGTACACGGTATGGGAGATGTCAGGACTGACCTGGGTGCCGGTGATGGCCACGCGCAGCGGCTGGGCGACCTTGCCCATGCCGATCTCCAGCGCTGCGGCCGCGTCGTGCAGGGCGACGCCCACCGACTCGGCGGTCCACTCCGGCAACGCTGCCAGCAGCTCGCGGGCCTTGCCCAGCGCTACCTCGGCACCGGCCTTGAGGTGCTTGGCCACCGCCGCTTCGTCGTACGCGGTCAGCGGCTGGTACCAGACCACGGCCTTCTCGGCCATTTCCTTCAGGGTCTGCACGCGTTCACGCAGGGCGATCACCACATCCTCCGGGGCCGGGCCGGCGGCCACGTCCAGGCCCAGCTTCTGCAGCTGGTAGACCAGGTGCGGCACGATGGCGGCCACGTCCTCGGTCTTCAGGAAGTGCTGGTTGACCCAACCCAGCTTGGCCATGTCCAGGCGCGAGGCCTTGGAATTGCAGTCCTTCACGTCGAACAGGTCGATCAGTTCCTGGCGGCTGAACAGCTCCTGGTCACCGTGCGACCAGCCCAGGCGGGCCAGGTAGCTCAGCAGCGCGTCGGGCAGGTAGCCGGCGTCCTTGTACTGCATCACGTCGGCCGCACCGGTGCGCTTGGACAGCTTGGCGCCCTGCTCGTCCAGGATCATCGGCATGTGGCCGAACTTCGGCACCGGCGCACCAATGCCCTCGTACAGGTTGATCTGGCGCGGGGTGTTGTTGATGTGGTCGTCGCCGCGGATGACCTCGGTGATGCCCATGTCCCAGTCGTCCACCACCACCGCGAAGTTGTAGGTGGGGTAGCCGTCCGGGCGGAAGATGACCATGTCATCCAGCTCGCTGTTGGCGATCTCGATGCGGCCCTTGATCAGGTCGTCGAACACCACCGTACCTTCCAGCGGGTTCTTGAAGCGGATGACGCGGTTCGGGTCGTCCTTGTACGGCAGGCCCAGTTCGCGTGCAGCGCCGTTGTAACGCGGCTTTTCCTGCCTGGCCATGGCGGCCTCGCGCATCGCGTCCAGCTCTTCGCGGGTTTCGTAGGCGTAGTAGGCCTTGCCGTCGGCGATCAGCTGCTCTGCCACTTCCCGGTAGCGGGCGACGCGGTCGGTCTGATAGATCGGGCCTTCGTCGTAGTCCAGGCCCAGCCACTCCATCGCCTCCAGGATGGCGTCGATCGCACCCTGGGTGCTGCGTTCACGGTCGGTGTCCTCGATGCGCAGCACGAACTCGCCGCCACGGTGGCGGGCCTCCAGCCAGCAATACAGCGCGGTGCGGGCACCACCGATGTGCAGGTAGCCGGTGGGACTGGGGGCGAAGCGGGTGCGGCAGGTCATGGACGGCTCGAGGAACGGGAATCCCCCGATTTTACCAGCCCGCCGCCCCCGACGGAAAAAGGGGACGGAGGGGATTAAGTCGCGATTGCCCAGCCCGTGGGCACTGCAACCGGGAAACGGAGGGGAGATGCGACTTAATCCCCTCCGTCCCCTTTTACGGTTCCACCTTGCGCGGGAACGGCTGCTCGCGCATCGCGGCGTTGTAGGCGAACGAGGCGACGATGGCTGCGGCCTGCTTCAGGTCTTCCGGTTCGGCGTGGTCCCAGGTGTCCAGGTGGCTGTGGTGGACATTGGTGAAGTAGTCCAGCCGGTCCTGGATGAACTGGAAGCCCGGCAGGCCGATGCGGTCGAAGCTGATGTGGTCGGTGCTGCCGGTGTTGCGGGTCGCCACGGTGGTGGCGCCGACGTCATGGAACGGCGCCAGCCAGGCTTCGAAGATCGGCATCGCCGCCAGGTTTTCCTGGGCGTAGATGCCCCGGAAGCGGCCGGAGCCGTTGTCCATGTTGAAGTAGACCTGGAACTTGCTGTAATCGCGGGTCTTCTGCAGTGCACCGGTCGGCTCGCGCAGCGACGCCGGCAGCGCCTTCTGCGCCGGGTCGGTGGGCTCCGGGAACCGGCCGAAATGCTTGGCCACATAGGCCTGCGAGCCGATCAGGCCCTGCTCCTCGCCGCTCCACAGCGCCACGCGGATGGTGCGCTTGGGCCTGGCGCCGGTGGCCTTGAGGATGCGCATGGCCTCCATCATCACCGCCACGCCTGCGGCGTTGTCGGCCGCGCCGGTGCCGCTGTGCCAGGAATCCAGGTGCGCGCCGATCATCACCACTTCATCAGGCCTGCTGCTGCCGCGGATCTCGGCCAGCGTGTTGTAGCCGGGCTGGTCGGCGTCATCGGTGAAGCGCGCGGCCACATCCACGCGCAGGCGCATGGTCTGCCCGGCCTTCAGCGCGCGCACCAGCGGGTTGAAGTGCTCGCTGATCATCGCCAGCTCGGGGATGCCGACCGGCTCGCCGGCCTTGCGCGAACCACCACCTGCAACGCGGATGATGCCGTTGTCCCAGCTGCTGATGCTGATCGAGGCCAGCGCCCCTTCTTCGACGAAGAACGCATTAACCTTGGTCGCCAGCTGCTGGCGTTCCTGGTACTCCTTGACCCGCTTGGCGCGCTCGGCGGTGGCGTCCTGGTCCTTCGGCAGGGTGAACGCCTGCAGGCCTTCCAGCGAGGTCGCGTCATGCCGATGGGAATCCGGCTCGGTGCCGCGCTTGTACTCGCGCGCCTCGCCCAGCAGCAGGATCTTGCCGCGCAGCTTGCCGCGGTACTTTTCGATGTCTTCGGGCTTCTTGATCTCGACCTGCACCAGCTCGCCTTCAACCGGCCCCTTGGTGCCCGGCGTCCAGGCCTTGGGCAGTGCATGCAGCGGCTGCACACGGTCACCCAGCATTTCCACGCTGGCCGAGGTGAACTCCCAGCCACGGCCAAAGTCATCGAACGCTTCGTCGTGGACGTTGTCCAGCTTCCATTCGTTGAACTTGCCGCGGGTCCACGCGTTGGCGCGGCCCATCGCCGGGGAGTTGGTCAGCCGCGGGCCGATGCGTTCGGTGAGATAGCTGAAGGTGTCCATCACCTGCGAACGGTGGAAGGCCTCCTGGCGGATGCGGCTGACCATGTCCAGGTCCACTGATTCGCGCTGCTGCGCCGCTGCATTGCCACCCATTGCCAGCGCTACGGCCAGCACGCCCCACTTCAACACATCGCACCCCTGCCTTCCGGCCTGCTCATCAACCCATCGAGTCTAGCCAGCAGCGGCGCCGCGATACCGTCCCATCGGTCATGGGCGGCGCGGAAGCGTGCGAACCAGGGTTCGCCCCCACAGAAGAGTGGTTGGGTCGCATCTGCCAAACCACCTCACCCACTCCACCCCAGCCACAGCTGCGCCCGCTCCGGCAGCAGCAGCAACCAGTGCCGCCGGTCGATGCTGCTGCAGCCATACACCGCCGCATGCGCGGGCCAGTCATCGGGCAGGCCACCGATGCCGATTTCCGCAAGTGCTTCCGCCCCGGCCTTCCATGGCCGGTAGCGCGGCACCTTCCCCGCCAGCGCACCGCGTCCCTGCCGCGCGCCCTGCAACCAAGCCAGGCCCTTGCCCTGCAATCCCTCGCAGGTCACCGCGGCCAGCTGGAAGCGGACCAGGCCGGGGGCGATCCGTGCCCCCGGCAGGGCCGCCAGCACGCCATGTGCCTGCAGCAGTGCATCCACTTCCAGCAGGGCCGGAATGCCCTGCCGCGCCCGTTGCCGCAATCCCTGGCGCCAGCTCATGGCGTGCTCCTTACTTCAGGTCCGCGCCAAGCGCGTACCAGTCGACCCGGCGGGTCACCCACATCGCCAGCGCCAGGATCACGAACAGCAGCAGCGATCCCATCAGCAGTGCGTTGTTCTCCGACACCAGCAGGCCATACAGCGCGCCGTACAGCACGGTCAGCAGCGCAGCGAAGCCAAGGCCGCGCTTCCAGTGGCCCAGCACGTTGGCCAGGTACACCGCCTGCAGGCCGATGCAGGCCACGGCCGAGACCAGGTAGGCCTTCCAGAACGCGATGTGCTCGGACAGGCTGATCAGCAGCAGGAAGAAGATCGCCAGCGCCAGGCCGACCATCAGGTACTGCAGCGGATGGATGCGCAGCGACTTGATCAGTTCGAACAGGATGAAGCCGACGAAGGTCAGCACCACGAACAGCACGCCGTACTTCGAGGCACGGTCGGCCTGGGTGTAGGTATCGACCGGATCGACCAGCGACACCGTCACGGCCTGCGAATCGATCGTCCCCTCGCTGCGCAGCTGGCGCTGTGCATCGGAGGCCAGCGAGGACACCGCCCAGCGTGCTTCGAAGCCCTGTGCATCGACACGCCGTTCGTTGGGCAGGAAGGCGCCGCTGAACGACGGATGCGGCCAGCTCGACCGCAGCGCGATCCGGGTGTCATCGCCCACCGGCACCACCGACAGCATGCGGCTGCCATCCAGGCGCAGCTCCAGTTCAACGGTGCTGGCGGCCAGCGCGCCGCCCTGATCCGCGGCGAAACCGCTCACCGGCGCATGCAGGCCACGTCCGATTTCGCTGGCCACGCCTACACCGGGCAGCAACCGCAGCTGCTTGCCGTCCACCCGCAGGTTCGGCGTGCCCACCAGGCCGCGCACATCGGAAACCCCCAGCGCCACATAGGGCTGGCCATAGGTGCGGCCGTTCTTCACCGGATAGTCGTCTTCGGCGAAAGTCGCCTTCAACTGGCCATTCCAGCTGTACACCGGCACCTTGAACAGGCCGACCTCGCGCTGGCTCGGCAGCATCTCGCCCCCCACCTCCAGCGACGCCGGCATCTGCAGCAAGTGGCCCTCGGTCACCTGGATCTCGGTCTTCTTGACGCCCAGCGGGTCAACCAGTTCAACCTGCTTGCGTTCCACCCACGGCACCACCCGTACCGGGCCCACCAGCTGCTGCGTGCCGGCACGGCTGTCGGCCACCCGGGCAAAGGCCTCGTCGCGGTACTGGCTGCGCTCGGTGATGACCCCGCGGATCATCATCAGCGGCACCAGCAGCAACAGGATCAGCCCGCCGACAATGGCGAACCTCAGCAGCATCTTCAGGGATTTCATGGTCCATCCTCGTTGGAGAGGGCTGCAGGATGGACCGCTGCGGTGAGCAGGGTTTGTGGCGAAGTTGAAGCGAGTGTGAAGTCAGCGGCGCGGACGCTGGCCCCGCACTGACAACGGCAGCCAAAGGCTGGCCACGGTGCCACCGCCGTCGCGCGCGTCGAGGCTGGCGCGACCATCGTGCAGGCGCGCGACCTCCTGCACGAACGGCAGGCCCAGGCCGGAACTGCGCCGGCCGCTGCCCGGGCGGGCAAGCGAATAGAAGCGTTCGAACACCCGTTCGCGCGCGTAGTCGGGAATGCCGGCACCGCGATCCGCCACCTGCAGGCGCACGCCCTGCCCGTCCACCTCGGCCTGCAGCGCGATCTCCGCGCCGGACGGCGAGAAGGCAATCGCGTTGTCGATCAGGTTATGCAGTGCCTGCCGCAGCAGGTAGGCGTCGCCCTGCACCCGCAGGTCGAGCACGTTGCCGATGTGGACCCGCACACCGGCCGCCTGTGCACGCACCTGCGCGGCAGCGGCCGCATCGGCCAGCAATGCCGGCAATGCAATCGGGTCGCGGGTCTGCAGCCAACCGTGCTGTTCCACTTCGGCCAGCGCCAGCAGCTTGTCGATGGTCTCGGTCAGCCGCTCCTGCTGATCGACAATGCTGCGCGCGAAATGCACGCGGTCGGCCTCGGGCAGCGGCTCCTGCAGCAGCTCGGCGGCACCGCGGATCGCCGCCAGCGGGCTCTTCATCTCGTGCGTCAGCGACTGCACGTACTGCTCGACGTAGGCCTTGCCTTCGAGCTTGCGGCGCATCGTTTCCAGCGCCTGGCCGAGATCGCCGATCTCGTCGCGACGGCGCCGTGGTGGTGGCACCGGTTCGCCGGCGCTGACCGCGCGTGCATAGCGGCTGAGCTGGCCGAGGCCGGTGGTGAGCCACATCGTCACCAGCACGCCGACCAGCGCCGACAGCCCGATCAACCAGGCGCCGCGCTCGATGATGGCGCGCTGGCTGGCGGCGATGAACGGATCGATGCTGCGGTTGGGCTGGGCCAGGCTGAGCACGCCGATCAGGGTGCGCCCATCGGCCGGGTCGTATACCGGCGCCGCCACGTGCATCACGGTATCGCCTTCTTCGCCTGGTATTTCCGGGCTGGAACGGGCACCGTACTCGCCACGCAGGGTGCGGTAGACATCATTCCAGCGCGAATTGTCGCGCCCAAGGTCACGGCCCAGCGAGTCGTAGATGACGATGCCCTTGGCATCGGTGATGGTCACCCGGTAATCCAGCGAGCGCTTCGGGAAACGCCAGACCATTGCCTTCAGGTCGCGCTGCCGTGCCTTGGCCAGGTTGCGGGTGAAGCTGCCGCTGCGGATGGTGCCGTCCTTGACGTCGGCGGCGGCCATCTCGGCCAGCACGTTGGCCGCATCGACCAGGGTCGATTCCATCGCCTGGCGCACACCCGGCTTCACTTCGTTGACGAACACGCGCATCACGAAGAAGGCCGCGATGCCGGTGATCAGGAAGAAGCCCAGGAACAGCTTCAGCACCAGGCGCATCGGCTAGGCCTCCAGCGCGTAGCCAAGGCCACGGTGGGTGCGGATCGGGTCGTCGCTGGCACCGGCCGCGCGCAGCTTGGCACGCAGCGTCTTTACATGGGTATCGACGGTGCGGTCGGCACTGTCGGCGCTGCTGTCCCAGCCACGGTCCATCAGCTGGGCACGGCTGAGGATGGCACCGGGTCGCTGCAGCAGCGCCTCCAGCAGCGCGTACTCGTAGCGGGTCAGGTCCAGTGCCTGGCCACGGAAGCGGATGCGCCGGCCTTCGCGGTCGATGGCGAACGCGCCATGTTCCTGCCAGCCTGCATCGGCGCTGGGCGCTGCGAGGACCGGCGCCGCACGGCGCAGGCGTGCACGCACCCGCGCCACCAGCTCGCGCGGCGAGAACGGCTTGGTCATGTAGTCGTCGGCGCCCAGCTCCAGGCCGAGCACGCGGTCCACTTCATCATTGCGGGCGGTCAGGAAGATCACCGGCAGCTGCGCCGCCGGCCCGGGCTGCGCGCGCAGCCGCCGGCACACCTCGAATCCGCCCAGGTCGGGCAGGCCCACGTCCAGCACCACCACGTCGATATCCCCGGCCTGCAGCCGCTGCAGCGCCTCCCCGCCCAACAGGCAGTGGCTGGCGGCATAGCCCTCGCTGCGCAGCGCATAGAGCACGGTTTCGGCGATGGCGGCTTCGTCCTCGACTACCAGGACATGGGCAACGGGAGCTGTCATGGCGCGCAGCATAGCCGCTGCGGCCGCCGCCCCGTACACTGCCGCCCATGAACTATCGCCACGCCTTCCATGCCGGCAACCACGCCGATGTGCTCAAGCACATCGTGCAGCTGGCCCTGATCGACAGCTTCAAGCGCAAGGACAGCCCGTTCTTCGTGCTCGACACCCACGGCGGTGCCGGCCGCTACCTGCTGGCCAGCGAAGAGAGCCGCAAGACCCTGGAGGCCGAATCCGGGATCATGCGGCTGATGGCCCAGCCCAGGCTGCCGGAGGTGGTCGAGCGCTACCTGAAGGCGGTGCAGGCCGACAACCCGGTGGGCGCGCTGACCAACTACCCGGGGTCGCCGCTGCTGAGCGCACAGGCGATGCGCGCGCAGGACCGCATGGCGGTCTGCGAGCTGCAGGAAGCCGAAACGGCCACGCTGAAGGCCCTGTTCGCCCATGACAGCCGCGTCGATGTGCGCGCTGGCGATGGCTATGCCCTGCTGCGCTCGCTGCTGCCGCCGAAGTTCAACGGCAGCAAGATCGGCCGTGGCCTGGTGCTGATCGACCCGCCGTACGAGGCCCAGGACGCCGAATACCAGGCCGTGCTGGGCGCTCTGGCCGAGACCCTGGCGCGCTGGCCGCAGGCGACCTGCGCGGTGTGGTTCCCGATCAAGCAGCGCCGCACCATCCTGCACTTCCTGCGCAAGGCCACCGCCCTGCCGGTGAAATCGGCGATGACGATCGAGTTCCTGGTGCGCCCGGACGACTCGCCGCTGCGCCTCAACGGCAGCGGCATGCTGCTGCTCAACCCGCCGTGGCAGTTCGACCGGGTGGTCGGCCCGGCCCTGCCGGCGCTGCGCCAGCACCTGGGCGAACCGGGGGCCAGCACCCGCCTGGATTGGCTCAAAGCCCCCGAATGACGGCCTTCACGAGGCTGTACCGCCGTGAGCCTTTCGTTCACGGAATGCAGCCCCGGTGATGCCACAATCGATGGACCACCAAGGAATCACCCGGTATGGCCACTCGCAACCGCATGCCGCCCTGGCATGAGATCTTCAAGGCTCCCAGCGGCCACGAGCTGCTGATCCGCCCCATCCGCCCGGAAGATGGCGCACCGCTGCAAGCGGCGTTCAGCCTGTTCGGGCCGGAAGAAATCCGTGATCGTTTCCTGCAGGCGGTGACCGAGCTTTCGCCGGAAACCACCCAGCGCCTGACCCACCCGAATCCCAAGACCGAGATCACCCTGGTCGCAGCCGAATCCCTGCCCGCTGGCGAAGCGGTGGTCGGCGCGGTCGCCCGGGCCTCGATCATCCCCGGCACCCGTGAAGCCGAGTACGCGATCCTGATCAGCCGCTTCCTCATTGGCCAGGGCCTGGGCCGGCAGCTGATGCGCAAGCTGGTGAAGTGGGGCCGCGGCAAGTACCTGGACCGCCTGTACGGCGACGTCGCCGCCGAGAACGAGCCGATGAAACAGCTGGCCGCCTCGCTGGGCTTCAAGCCGGTCCCGCACCCGGCCGGTGCCGAAGGCCTGGTGCGGATGGTGCTGGAGCTGGACAACTGACAGATGCGCCGGGCCCCGCCCGGCGACGCCTGCCGGTAGTGCCGGCCGCTGGCCTGAACTGCGTTACCCCAACGGCACATGAGGCTGCCGGCAATCGGCCGGCACGACCCACCGGGCTTCGATCGGGCTTCTGCTAAAATCCGGGGTCCATGTCGCGTACCTCATACCCCGCCCCGCCGCTGCCGCGCGCCGGCCAGCTCCGCGCCTGGTGGCGCGCCCCCGCCTCGCCGACCGCCCTGGCCTGGTACCTTGCCCAGGCCGCGCGTGCGCACGACGCCCCGCTGCTGGTGATCGCCCGTGACAACCACGGTGCCAACCAGCTCGAAGCCGACCTGCACACCCTGCTCGGCGGCGATCCGGCCCTGCCGGTGGTCGCCTTCCCGGACTGGGAAACCCTGCCCTACGACCGCTTCAGTCCGCATCCGGACATCATTTCGCAGCGCCTGGCCGCCCTGCACCGCCTGCCCGCGCTGAAGCGTGGCCTGGTGATCGTGCCGGTGCAGACCCTGCTGCAGCAGCTGGCCCCGCGCAGCTACGTGATCGGTGGCAGCTTCGACCTGAAGGTCGGCCAGCGCCTGGACCTGGAAGCCGAGAAGCGCCGCCTGGAAAGCGCCGGCTACCGCAACGTGCCGCAGGTGATGGACCCGGGCGACTTCGCTGTGCGCGGCGGCCTGCTCGACGTGTACCCGATGGGTGCCGACGAGCCGCTGCGGGTGGAACTGCTGGACGAGGACATCGACTCGATCCGTGCCTTTGACCCGGAAAGCCAGCGTTCGCTGGACAAGGTCGAGGCGGTGCACATGCTGCCCGGCCGCGAAGTGCCGATGGATGAAGCCAGCATCGCCCGCGTGCTGGCCACGCTGCGCGAGCGGTTCGATGTCGATACCCGGCGCAGTTCGCTGTACCAGGACCTGAAGTCCGGACTGGCGCCGGCCGGCGTCGAGTACTACCTGCCGCTGTTCTTCGAACGCACCGCAACCCTGTTCGACTACCTGCCCAGCGGCAGCCTGCCGGTGGTCTGTGCCGGTGCGTATGAAGCGTCCGTCGCGTTCTGGGCGCAGACTGCGGACCGCTATGAGCAGCGCCGCCATGATGTGGAGCGCCCGCTGCTGCCGCCGTCGGCGTTGTACCTGTCGCCGGAGCTGCTGCGCGAGCGCCTGAACGATGCCCCGCGCATCGAGGTGTGGTCGGCTGACCATGCGCGCATCGCCGACGCGCACGCGCTGGGCGACCAGCCGCTGCCACCGCTGCCGGTGGCCGCGCGCGAAGCCCCCGCTGGCGAGGCGCTGAAATCCTTCCTCGGCCATTATCCGGGCCGGGTACTGATCGCCGCCGATTCACCCGGCCGCCGCGAGGCGCTGCTGGAAGTGCTGCAGGCCGCCGAGCTGAAGCCGCCGGTGGTGGCCGACCTGCCCAGCTTCCTCGCCGACGACGCGCGCTTCGCGATCGCGGTGGCACCGCTGGAGGATGGCTTCGCGCTGGACGATCCGCGCATCGCGGTGCTGACCGAGCGCCAGCTGTTCCCCGAGCGCGCCGGCAGCACCCGGCGCACGCGCCGTGCCGGCCGCGAGCCGGAAGCGATCATCCGCGACCTCGGTGAACTGACCGAGGGCGCGCCGATCGTGCACGAGGATCATGGCGTCGGCCGCTATCGTGGCCTGATCGCGATGGACGTCGGCGGCATGCCCGGCGAGTTCCTCGAAATCGAATATGCCAAGGGCGACCGCCTGTATGTGCCGGTCGCCCAGCTGCACCTGATCAGCCGCTATTCCGGTGCGTCGGCGGAAACCGCGCCGCTGCATTCGCTCGGTGGCGAGCAGTGGAGCAAGGCCAAGCGCAAGGCCGCCGAGAAAGTACGCGACGTCGCCGCCGAACTGCTGGAGATCCAGGCCCGCCGCCAGGCGCGTGCCGGCCTGGCACTGCAGGTCGACCGCGCGATGTACGAGCCGTTCGCGGCCGGTTTCCCGTTCGAGGAGACCCCGGACCAGCTGGCCGCGATCGACGCCACCCTGCGCGACCTGGCCAGCAGCCAGCCGATGGACCGCGTGGTCTGCGGCGACGTCGGCTTCGGCAAGACCGAGGTGGCGGTGCGTGCGGCCTTTGCGGCCGCCAGTGCCGGCAAGCAGGTGGCTGTGCTGGTGCCGACCACGCTGCTGGCCGAACAGCATTACCGCAACTTCCGCGACCGCTTCGCCGATTACCCGCTGAAGGTCGAGGTGCTGTCGCGCTTCAAGACCACCAAGGAAATCAAGGCCGAGCTGGAAAAGGTCGCCGCCGGCACCATCGACGTGATCGTCGGTACCCATCGCCTGCTGCAGCCGGACGTGAAGTTCAAGGACCTGGGCATGGTCATCGTCGACGAGGAGCAGCGTTTCGGCGTACGCCAGAAGGAAGCGCTGAAGGCGCTGCGTGCCAACGTGCACCTGCTGACCCTGACCGCCACACCGATTCCGCGCACGCTCAACATGGCCATGGCCGGCCTGCGCGACCTGTCGATCATCGCCACGCCGCCGCCGAACCGGCTGGCGGTGCAGACCTTCATCACCCAGTGGGACAACGCGCTGCTGCGCGAAGCCTTCCAGCGCGAGCTGGCGCGTGGTGGCCAGCTGTATTTCCTGCACAACGACGTGGAAAGCATCGGCCGCATGCAGCGCGAGCTGTCCGAGCTGGTGCCGGAGGCGCGCATCGGCATCGCCCATGGGCAGATGCCCGAGCGCGAGCTGGAAAAGGTGATGCTGGATTTCCAGAAGCAGCGCTTCAACGTGCTGCTGTCGACCACGATCATCGAGTCGGGCATCGACATCCCCAACGCCAATACCATCATCATCAACCGTGCGGACCGTTTCGGCCTGGCCCAGCTGCACCAGCTGCGTGGCCGCGTCGGACGTTCGCACCACCGCGCCTACGCGTACCTGATCACGCCCGACCGCCGCGCGATCACCCCCGACGCTGAGAAGCGCCTGGAAGCGATCGCCTCGATGGACGAGCTGGGCGCCGGCTTCACCCTGGCCACGCACGATCTGGAAATCCGCGGTGCCGGCGAACTGCTCGGCGAGGACCAGAGCGGGCAGATGGCCGAGGTCGGCTTCAGCCTGTACACCGAGCTGCTGGAGCGCGCGGTGCGCAGCATCAAGCAGGGCAAGCTGCCCGACCTTGATGCCGGCGAGGAAGTGCGTGGTGCCGAGGTCGAACTGCATGTGCCGGCACTGATCCCGGAAGACTACCTGCCGGACGTGCATACCCGCCTGACCCTGTACAAGCGTATTTCCAGCGCGCGCGACAGCGATGCGCTGCGCGAACTGCAGGTGGAGATGATCGATCGCTTCGGCCTGCTGCCGGATGCGGCCAAGCACCTGTTCGCCATCGCCGAGCTGAAGCTGAAGGCCAACACGCTGGGCATCCGCAAGCTGGACCTGGGCGAAAATGGTGGCCGCATCGTGTTCGAATCCAAGCCGAACATCGACCCGATGGCGGTGATCCAGCTGATCCAGAAGCAACCGAACCTGTACGCCATGGAAGGGCCCGACAAGCTGCGCATCAAGCACCCGCTGCCGTTGCCGGAAGACCGCTTCAACGCGGCCCGCGCCCTTCTGACCACCCTCGCCCCGGGTTGATCGCCCCCCGAACACCCCGCACCGGTCCCCACCCGGTGCGGGCGGATGACCATGTTTCCTGACGCCGTACCCGCCCCCGACCTGCTGCACGCGCAGGCCTGCCTGATCGATGCCCTCTCGATGTCGCTGCAGATGCGCGACGCCTACACCCGCCATCACTGCGACCGCGTCGGCCTGTTCGCGCAGCGGCTGGCCGCGCACTGCGATCTCGACGACGAGGCCTGTGCGCAGGTCGGCCTGGCCGCGCGCTTCCACGACATCGGCAAGATCGGCATTCCCGACGACGTACTGCTGGCGCCGCGCCGGCATACCGATGAGGAGCGCGCGATCATGCGCGAGCATCCGGTGCGCGGCGAGCACATCTTCCTGGCCACCGGCCGCAGCGACGCCGCGCCCGTGGCGCGGCTGATCCGCGCCCATCACGAAGCCTTCGATGGCAGCGGCTATCCCGATGGGCTGCGCGGCGAATCCATCCCGCTGGGCGCGCGCATCGTCACCATCGCCGATGCCTACGATGCGATGACCAGCGTGCGCCCGTACCGCGACGCGATGGAGCACGAAACCGCGTTGCGGATCATCGATTCGCAGT
This sequence comes from Stenotrophomonas sp. CASM110, assembly GCF_049384345.1. Lineage (NCBI taxonomy): Bacteria > Pseudomonadati > Pseudomonadota > Gammaproteobacteria > Lysobacterales > Lysobacteraceae > Stenotrophomonas > Stenotrophomonas sp. CASM110. The sequence continues at coordinate 104,140 of NZ_JBMRGI010000002.1, read as the reverse complement.
CTGGAGGGCTGGTGGATCCCTACGTGCTGCAGCGCTTCCATCGCATGCTGGCGCGGGAGCCGGAGCTGGCCTGAGATCTTCCGGAAGGTGAAACGACCCGTCGGTAGAGTCGACTGTCAGTCGACTGCTCTTCGTCCAGATCGCGAAAATCCCGCGCTGCGCGCGATAGTCGACTGACAGTCGACTCTACCAGTCGGCGCTGCGCTACCGGCCTGGAAGACAAAAGGCCCGGCATTCGCCGGGCCTTTCGCATCACGCAGTCACGGGTGATCGATTACCAGATCACCACGCGCTTGTCGTCGGCACGCACCATCGCGTCGCCGGCCTTGCACTGGAATGCAGCGGCATAGGACGGCATGTTCGACGGTGCGCCGTTGGCACGGAAGTTGGCCGGGGCGTGCGGATCGGTGTTCAGGCGGACGCGCAGCTCACCATCGGTGAAGTTGCGGCGCCACACGGTGGCCCAGTTCATGAAGAAGCGCTGGTCCTGGCTGTGGCCATCCACTTCGACATTCGCCTTCGGGTCTTCCTTCAGCGCCATCTGCAACGCGTCGTAGGCCACGGTCAGGCCGCCGAGGTCGCCGATGTTCTCGCCCAGGGTCAGCTTGCCCTTCACGAACACGCCCGGCACCGATTCATAGCCGTCGAACTGCGCGACCAGCTGGTCGGTACGCGCGGTGAAGGCCTTGCGGTCGGCGTCGGTCCACCAGTTGTCGAAGTTGCCGTTGGCGGCGAACTGGCTGCCCGAGTCGTCGTAGCCGTGCATCATCTCGTGGCCGATGACCGCACCGATGCCGCCGTAGTTCAGCGCCGGATCGGCCTTGGCGTCGAAGAACGGTGCCTGCAGGATCGCCGCCGGGAACACGATCTCGTTCTTGGTGGCGTTGTAGTACGCGTTGACGGTCTGCGGGGTCATGCCCCACTCGGTCTTGTCCACCGGCTTGCCGATCTTGTCCAGCATGTAGCGGTAGTTGAACGCACGCGCCGCCTGCATGTTGCCCAGGTAGCTGTCGCCGTTGGTCTGCAGGCCCGCCCAGTCACGCCACTTGTCGGGGTAACCGATCTTCGGGGTGAAGCTGGCCCACTTCTCCAGGGCCTTCTTCCTGGTTTCTTCGCCCATCCACGGCAGCTGCTCCAGGCGCGCCTTCAGCGCCTGCGACAGGTTTTCCACCAGGTGCTGCATGGCGACCTTCGACTCGGCCGGGAACACGGCGTCGACGTACAGCTGGCCCAGGGCTTCGCCCATGCCACCGTTGACCGACTCCAGCACGCGCTTCCAGCGCGGCTGCATTTCCTTCTGGCCACGCAGGGTGGTGCCATAGAAATCGAAGTTGGCCTTCTCGAACTGGCTGCTCAGGTACGGCGAGGCATCGTCGATGGTGTGGAAGCGCAGGTAGGCCTGCCAGGTGCTGGCCGGCACATCGGCCAGCATCTTGTCCATTTCAGCGAAGAAGCCCGGCTGGGCCAGCGAGAACTTCTGCGCGGCCGGCACCTTGAGGGTCTCGAACAGCGCGGTCCAGCTGAAGTTCGGGGTCAGCTTGTCGGCCTCAGCCGCGCTGAGCGGGTTGTAGCGCTTGGCCGGGTCACGCATTTCGATGCGCGACATCGAGGCCTTGGCCAGGCGGGTTTCGAAGGCCATCACGGCCTTCGCCTGCTCGGCGGCCTGCGCCGCGTCCACGCCGGACAGGGTCAGCACCTGTGCGATATAGGCCACGTAGGCGTCGCGGATCTTGGCCTGCGCATCGTCGAAGTAGTAGCCCTTCTCCGGCAGGCCCAGGCCACCCTGGCCGACGTAGGCGATGACGTTGGCCGAATCCTTGTAGTCGGCATTGGCGAACAGCGAGAACAGCACGCCCTTGCCCTCGGCCTGGCTGTCGCGCAGGTACCGGGTGATGGCGGCGGTGTCGTTCAGCGCGGTGATCTTGTCCAGCTGCGGCTGCAGCGGCGCCAGGCCGGCAGCTTCGATCTTCGCTTCATCGTTGCCGGTCTTCCAGATGTCACCGATCTTCGCTTCCACCGAGCCCGCCTTGGCCTGGCTGGCGGCGGCCTGCTGCACCAGCGCGTGCTGCACTTCCAGCGAGCGCTCGCGCAGGATCTCGAAGCTGCCCCAGGTGGTCTGGTCGCCCGGCACCGGGTTGGCCTTCAGCCACTTGCTGTTGACGAAACCATTGAGGTCGGTACAGGCCGGAATGGCCGGATCGAGGTCGGCGCTGTTGAGCGAGATCAGCGGCGTCTTGATCTGCGACAGGTCGAAGGCCGGCTTGGCGTCGGCACTGGCCGCCGGGGCGGTTTCGTTCTTGCCACAGGCCGCCAGTGAGGCAGCGATGGCGATGGTCAGGCCCAGCGGGACCAGGTTGCGGACGTTCATGAGGCTCTCCTGCGGGTAATTTCACAGGGTAGCCGCGGGAGCGACGCTGGGGACCGGCCAAAGGTCACGAGCGCATGGCGCGGCTCCGTCTGCATGCCGCTATGCTCTGGCTTCCGCGATCACTGGACTTCATGACCATGGACGAAGCTGCGCTGCTGCAGGCCATCGACGCTTGTGAGTGTCTGTTCCTGGCGGGCATCGGCGAGCCGGAAGCGAATCGTCTGCGCCTGGTCGTCGAGGAAGGCCTGGTGGTCGGAAAGCCCTCCCGTGTGGAGCTCGCTCATGGACGTTCAATCGATGATGCGCGTGCGATAGAGGTGATGCCCCACTCGCAGCGTTTTGAGCTGATCTGGGACCACTACATCAGCTACGCCGTGCACAACGAGTCCTACCAGCGCTGGGACGACGCCGAAACCTGGAGCGGCAACCTGTTCCGCCGCTACAGCCGTTCGAAGTTCCTCGATTATCTGGACCATGGCACCTTTGCCGATGTCAGTTACCCGGGCCCATTCACGCACTATCAGGTGATATGCCAGGAACACGTCATCGACATTGCCGCGTTGCGGCCGCCGAAGGTGCGCCGCATGGATCCCTCGTAGCTGGCTGATGCAGCCCCCCATGGGTTGGCTCTACCGGGTTGCGACAGCGCCGGCCGAGCGTGGGCTCGGCTGTACAAAAGCGAAGGCCGGCTTGCGCCGGCCTTGTGCTTCTTACTTCGCCTTGCCCTGGTTGGCCACGGCTTCGGCGGCCTTGCGCGCTGCTTCCGGGTCGCCCAGGTAGCGGAACGACTGCACGGTCAGGTCGTCGTTCAGTTCGAACAGCAGCGGGATGCCGGTCGGGATGTTCAGCTCGAGGATCTCCTCGCGCGAGACATTGTTGAGGTACTTGTACAGCGCGCGCAGCGAGTTGCCGTGGGCGGTGACCAGCACGGTCTTGCCGTCCTTCAGCTGCGGCGCGATGGCGTCGTGCCAGTACGGCAGAACGCGGTCCAGGGTGGTGGCCAGCGACTCGGTGCCCGGCAGCGCGTTGCGGTCCAGACCGGCGTAGCGGCGGTCATGGATCGGGTGGCCCGGATCTTCCAGGTCCATCGGCGGCGGCGGGATGTCGTACGAACGGCGCCAGACCTTGACCTGCTCTTCGCCGTGCTTGGCCGCGGTCTCGGCCTTGTCCAGCCCCTGCAGGCCGCCGTAGTGCCGCTCGTTGAGGCGCCAGGACTTGTTCACCGGCAGCCAGTCCTGCTCCAGCTCGGCCAGCGCACCCTGCAGGGTGTGGATGGCACGCTTGAGCACGGAGGTGTGGGCGACGTCGAACTGCAGGCCTTCCTCGCGCATCAGGCGACCGGCGGCGGCCGCTTCCCGGCGCCCCTGCTCGGTCAGGTCGACATCGACCCAGCCGGTGAAGCGGTTGTCCAGGTTCCACTGGCTCTGGCCATGGCGCAACAGTACGAGTTTACGGGTCACTGCAGGGTCTCCAACGCGAGGAAAGGCAGGCCGCCATTGTAGCCCGGCCGCCGCTCACCGGGCCGTGGCGCCGCCCGTGCGATGCTGTGACCGATGAATACGGTGATCGATCCCGGATGTTGGGAAGGCAGCGTCTCCGCGGCACGCGCGCAGCAGCTCCAGCTGGCCGGCCGCGTGGAGCGCCAGGACCGCCTGCCACGCGACGTCCGTTGGCTGGCCGGGCTGGATGTTGGCTTTGAAGACGACGGCGCCATCACCCGCGCCGCGGCGGTACTGCTGGACGTGGAGACGCTGAAGCCCGTGGCGCAGGAGATCGCGCGCATCCCCACGGTGATGCCCTACATCCCCGGTCTGCTCAGCTTCCGCGAGCTGCCGGCACTGCTGGCCGCGCTGGCGCTGCTGCCGCGCACGCCGGACCTGGTGTTCGTCGATGGCCATGGCATCAGCCATCCGCGCCGGCTGGGCGTGGCCGCGCATCTGGGCGTGGTCACCGACCTGCCCAGCATCGGCGTGGCCAAGTCAAAGCTGGTGGGCCGGTTCGTCGAACCGGGCGCCGAGGCCGGTGCACATGCGCCGCTGCAGGATGGCGACGAACAACTGGGCTGGGTGCTGCGCAGCAAGGTGCGCTGCAAGCCGCTGTTCGTGGCCGGCGGCCATCGGGTCAGTGCCGATACCGCGCTGGACTGGGTGCAGCGCACGCTGCGCGGTTACCGGCTGCCGGAACCGACCCGGCTGGCGGATCGGCTGGCCTCGCGACGCGACGAATGACCGCACCGGGCATTCCCCGGTGCGGCTTTCATTTTCATTCAATGATGCACGTGGCCGCGATGGCCCTGCGCGTCCTCACCGTGGTCGTGGCCTTCATGGCCCTGCTGCGCGCCGCCCTTGGCCGACGCCGGTCCAGCGCAGGCTTCACCACAGGGGTCCGCTTCGATCTGCAGCGTCACGTGCTCGATGCCGAAGTCATCGTGCAGGCGCCCGCCCAGCTCACGGCGCAGCGCATCGGCGTCGGTGCCGTCGCGCATCACGATGTGCGCGGTCAGCGCCGGCGTGCTGGAGGCCAGCGCCCACACATGCAGGTCATGCACGTCCAGCACCGCAGCATGACCGGACAGGCTGTCGCGCACCTTGGCCACGTCCATGCCCTTGGGCACGCCTTCCAGCAGCACGTTGATCGCCTCGCGCATCAGCACGTAGGTGCGCGGCAGTACCCACAGGCCGATCAGCACCGCCAGGATCGGGTCGATCGGCTTCCAGCCGGTCCACTTGATCAACAACGCACCGGCGATCACCGCCACCGAGCCAAGCATGTCCGCCCACACTTCCAGGTAGGCGCCCTTCACGTTCAGGCTCTCGCCGCTGCCGGCCTGCAGCAGGCGCATCGAGATCAGGTTGATGACCAGGCCTGCGGCGGCGATCACCAGCATGCCCGAAGATGCGATCTCCTGCGGTTCGCGGAAACGACCGATCGCCTCCCACAGGATGTAGGCGGCGACCACGAACAGCATGGCGCCGTTGATCATCGCGCCCAGCGCTTCCAGGCGTGCATAGCCGTAGGTGCGGCGCGCGTCCGGCGGGCGTCGGCTCAACCGCACCGCGACCAGCGCAATCATCAGTGCCAGTGCATCGGTGGCCATGTGTGCCGCGTCGGACAGCAGCGCCAGGCTGTTGGTCCAGAACGCGCCCACCACCTCGATGACGAGGAAGGTGGAGGTCAGGCCGAGCGCCCACCACAAGGGTTTCTCGTGGCGGATCTGGGATGGCAGGTGATCGTGGTCGTGGCCCATGGCAACAGCTCCTTTGCGATGCGGTGCAGGCTACGCCGTGCTGGCGGGGGAGACTATTACGGTGTTTATAACATTGCAGGCGCGCGGCGCCGGTGTCGCCGGGCAAGGCCCGGCGCTACCGGAGCGTGGCCGGCAGCGCCAGGCCTGGCCTGGCGACCGCAGCGGACCGGCGTCCGCGTGCGGTCAGAACCCGAAGCGCAGGCTGGCCCAGTAGGCGCGGCCCGGTTCGTTGTAGGTCGCCGCACCGGCATCGCTGCTGTTGGCCTCGCGGAACAGGCGCTTGTCGGCCAGGTTGTTCACGCCGAAGCCGAAGCTGACCGTCTCGGTCACCTTGTAGCGCGCGCTCACGCCCCAGATGTTGTAGGCACCGCGGTCCTGCAGCGCGATCGAGGGATCGCAGCTGCCGGTGCAGCGCGGATCATTGTTGATGTTGGCGGTGGCCGGTTCCTGCTTGCCGTAGAACGTGCCGGTCAGCAGCACCGACAGCTTGTCGGTGGCCTGCCAGTCCAGCATCGTGTTGACGGTGTACTTCGGGATCACCGACAGCGGCTGGCCGGTGCTCTTGTTCTCGTTTTCCACCATGTAGGTGAAGTTGTTGCTCCACTTCAGGCGGTTGCCCTGCTCGCCCAGCAGCGGGATCACCAGGTTGCCTTCAAGCCCCTGCACGATCGCCTTGGGCGCGTTCTCCCAGCGGAAGATGCGGCCCTTGGTGTCGGCGGTCAGGCCAATCTGGGTGTAGCCGGCCTGGATCTTGTCCTTGTAGTCGTTGTGGAAGTAGGTCAACGAGGCCTGCCAGCCGCTCTGCGGTGCCCACTCGATGCCCAGTTCCTTGTTCAGGCTGGTTTCCGCCTTCAGGTCCGCGTTGCCGCGCATGTAGCAACCGGCACCCAGGCTCGGCAGTGCATTCGGGCAGCCGTTGCCACGGGTGTAGTACAGATAGTCCGGATTGGACTGGTACAGGTTCGGCGCCTTGAACGCGCGGGCGATGCCGCCCTTCACCACCCAGTCGCTGTTGATGCGGAACTGCGCATTGAGGCTGGGGCTGGTGTTGTTGCCGAACTGGCTGTGGTGGTCGAAGCGCAGGCCCGGGGTGACGATCCAGCGCTCACCCAGGTAGATGTTGTCTTCGACGAACACTGCGGTGGTCTGCGCGTCGGCCTTGCCCCGCGCGCGATCGGCCGACAGCCCCGGGATGCCGCCGCCGCTGCTGCTGGACTGGCTCATCGAGTACGGGTCGGTCAGGCGGCTGTCCAGGTATTCAAAGCCCAGCGTCCAGATGTTCTCGGCGCTGCCCAGCGAGGTCGGGAAGCTCACTTCGCCATCCAGCTGGTAGTTGCGCAGGCGCGAGGTCGACCAGTCGGTGCCATTGAAGCTGCCTTCCGGGCCACCGGCCAGGCCTTCATTGATGCGCGAGTTGTTGACCGCTTCCACCGCGGCGGTCACCCGCGAGGTCACGTCGCCCCAGCGGCCGCGATGGGTGATCGCGCCCGTGTTGCGGTACATGCGGTTGGTTTCCGCTTCGCCGTCGGCCAGCGCCGCCAGGTCAACGCCGGTCGAGGTACCGGTAGTGCTGACCGCGCGGTCACCGGCGTAGATGTTGCCCTGGCGGCTGGTGCCGGCTTCGAACTCCACCACCTGGTCGGTGGTGATGTCCCAGCGCAGCAACGCGTTGACGTCGCGGTTCTTGACACCCTCGCGGCCAGCCGGTGGCACCGCGTTCGGGTTGGTGGCGTACTGGCGGTTGAGGTCCAGTGAGTCGGCGTCGGTCTTGTTGAGGTTGCCGTACAGGCGGAACGACAGGGTGTCGGTCATCGGCCCGCTCAGCTGCAGGCCGACGCGCTCGCTGCCGCCTTCGGCGCTGTGCTCGGGCACCAGGCCATACAGGTCGACCGCGCCGGTCAGGTCGCCGGTCGGGCGCTTGGTGATGATGTTGACCACGCCGCCGGACGCACCGGAGCCATAGCGTGCCGCCGCAGGGCCGCGCAGCACTTCGATGCGCTCGATCATTTCCGCCGGCACCCAGTTGGTATCACCGCGGGTATTGCGCTCACCGCTACGGCCCATGCGCACGGCGTCACGCGCACCGATGCGCTTGCCGTCGACCAGGATCAGGGTGTTTTCCGGGCCCATGCCACGCAGGTCGATCTGGCGGTTGTTGCCGTACTGGCCCGAGGCGCTGTTGCCGGTGAGGTTGACGCCCGGCATGGTGCGCAGCAGCTCGGCGATGTCGTTGGCCGGCGGGCGCTTGGCGATGTCCTCGGCGGTGATGGTCGAGGTACCCAGTGCCTGGCGGGCAATCTGCGAGGCGGTGACATGCACCGTGTCGATATCGGTGGCATCGGTTTCGGCCTGGGCGGTCAGGGCGCTTCCCGCCAGCAGGGCGGCAACGGCGAGCGCCAGCGGGCGCGGCGAAAGGACAACGGCAGGAGACATGATCTGGACCTTCTGGCAGGGCAACGGGGCCTCTGGCAAAGGGCTTGAGGCAACGACGAGGGGGAGGCGGAGCGTCGCTGCAGTCGCCTGCGGGCCGATCCGTGCGCGCATTCTCCCATCAATGCGAGTGATTCTCAAATGCGTTCACTCATTGCCGCCGCGGCGCCGACGTGCTTTGCGCGCCGTGCAACCCTGCATCGCGCATAAACTGACCGGCCAACCCGCCATCAACCGTGCGCCACCGCGGCCGATACCCGTGGTTTGCCGTACGCAGTCAGAGATCGACGTGGAACCACCCCAACTGGACGATGCCAGCCAACCGCTGGCCGAGGCCTGGCAGCACTGCCTGCAACAGGCCGGCCCTGCCGCCACCGCGCTGCTGCACGCCGCCGCCGCCGATGCCCCGCCGGCGCTGGCCCAACGCTTCTACGAGGTACTGCTGCAGGACGGGCGTGCACGCCGCTTCCTGTCCCACGATCAGGTCAAGCAGCGCCTGCAGCCGGCCATGCAGCGCTGGCTGGTGCAGTTGCTGACCACCAATGCCGACGGTATTGCCGGCGCCGTTGCCTCGCAGCGGGTGATCGGCGATGTGCATGCCCGGGTCGGTATTCCGGTCGACCTGGTCACCCGCGGCGCGCGCGTGCTCAAGCACGAACTGTTCGTGCGCCTGCACGACGACGCGCCCGACAGTGCCACTGCGTTCGCCGCCATCGACTGCCTCAGCGCGATCATGGACATCGCCATGGAAGGCATGACCCTGGCCTATACCCATGCACGCGAGCGCTCGACCCGCGCCGATGCTGCGTACCGGCTGTTCTCGCTGGTGCAGAACGTCGGCACCGAACGCGAACGCCAGCGCGCACTGCTGCTGGACTGGGAGAACGCCCTGCTCTACGCGCTCGCTGGCCACGTACAGGCCAGCGACAGCGCCAGCCTGGCCACTTCCGAGTTCGGCCTGTGGTTCACCCACAAGGGCATCCCCAGCTTCGGCGAGAGCAGCGAGACCCGGCAGGTCGGCCAGCTGATGGCCCGCATCGACAGCAACCTGCAGCGGGCGAGCAACGATGCCCCGGCACAACGACTGGCGGTGCTGCCGGCCATCCGCGAGGACCTGGCCGCCATCCGCACCCTGATGACGCTGCTGTTCGAGCGCATCGGCGAGCTGGATGCCGGCAGCGATGCGCTGACCAACCTGCTCAACCGCCGCTTCCTGCCTACCGTGCTGCGCCGGGAGATCGAGCTGGCCACGCGCAACCGCACGCCGTTCTCGCTGCTGCTGCTCGACCTGGATCACTTCAAGGCGATCAACGACGGCCACGGCCACGACGCCGGGGACCGCGCGCTGCAGCACGTCGCCGGCCTGCTCGGCCAGCTGACCCGCGGCAGTGACTACCTGTTCCGCTATGGCGGCGAGGAGTTCGTGGTGGTGCTGGTCGCGGCCAGCGAATCACAGGCCGCGGTGATCGCCGAAAGCCTGCGGCGGCAGATCGCGCAGTCACCGGTGGCATTGGCCAACGGCCAGGTACTGGCACTGACCGCCAGCATCGGCGTAGCCGGCCATGACGGCCACCCGGACTACGAGCGGCTGATGGCACGGGCCGATGCGGCGATGTACGAGGCCAAGCGCAGCGGCCGCAACCGCGTGGTAGTGGCCAGCGCGGACCTTGAGGAAGCACCGGGACGGCGTGCACTGCAGCGATGACGACAGGACAGGTAGAGTCGACCGCTGGTCGACTATCGCACGCAGCGCGGGATTTTTCGCACGCGGGGCGAAGAGCAGTCGACTGACAGTCGACTCTACCGACAGTCGACTCTACCGATTCGCCCGCCAGCCGATGCATTGGACGCCACCACCCGCCATGCTGCCCACCACAGCAGCGCCAGCGCCGCGATGCCTGCACCCAGCAGGCACACGGCAGGCCAGCCATGCCGGGCCTGCATCCAGGGCCCGGCAGCCGCACCGGCACCACTGCCCACTGCATAGAACAGCATGTACAACGCCACCAGGCGTCCATGCTGTTCTGCCGGTGCACGCAGCAGCAGCGCCTGGTTCGATACGTGCAGTGCCTGCCCACCGAGGTCGAGCACGATCACGCCCAGCAGCAGCAACGACAGCGACTGCGGCAGGCCCAGCAGCGGCCACCACGCGGCCAGCATCAGCAGCAACGCGCCAAGACTGACCCGACCGGCGAAACCGCGGTCCATCCAGTGCCCGACCCGCGCCGCCATCAAGGCGCCCACTACGCCGGCCAGGCCCAGTGCGCCGATGGCCGCGGTGGACCACTGCAACGGCGGCGCCGACAGCGGCAGCGGCACCGCCGCCCAGAACACGTTGAGGCCAGCAAACAGCAGCAATGCCAGCGGCCCACGCTCGCGCAGCGCGCGGTCCCGGCGCAGCATGCCCAGCATCGAACCCAGCAGTTCGCGCCAGCGCGGTGGTACCGCCGGCACCGGCACCGCCGGCAGACGCCGCCACAGCAGCACGGCCAGGGCCGCCATCAGCGCTGCCGACAGCAGATAGACCGCCCGCCAGCCGACGGTGGCCGCGACCGCGCCCGATACAACGCGCGCCAGCAACAGGCCGATGAACACGCCGCCCTGCACCACGCCCACCAGGCGCCCGCGCTGCTCGGGCGGCGCAAGCGTGGCGGTATAGGCGATCAAGCCCTGGGTCAGCGCGGTGCCCAACAGCCCGGCCAGCAGCATGCCCGACAACAGCCAACCGGCCGTGCGTGCCGCTGCCAGCCACAGCAGGGCCAGCACCAGCGCCATCAACTGCATCCGCAGCAGGCGTCGCCGGTCACCGCGATCGGCGAGCGGCAGCAGGCCCAGCAATGCCAGCACACTGCCGGCCTGGGTTGCCGCCAACACTGCGCCCGCCACGGCACGGTGCAATGCGAAGGCCTGTGCCAGCCGATCCAGCAGCGGTTGCGCGTAATAGACGTTGGCAACGCTGGCGCCGGCCGCGACCGCGAGCAGGGTCAGCAATGGGCGGGACATCGATGCGCTCATGATGTAGTTGCAATTTGAAACTTTATGCAGGCTATCGTCATTGGTTTTAAACTGCAACCACATTCGGAGGCCACAGCATGCACGCCAACAGTCCCTGCCCCGTTGCCCGCAGCGCCGACCTGCTCGGTGATCGCTGGGCACTGCTGGTGATCCGCGATGCCTTCGACGGCGTCACGCGCTTTGGCGACTTCCAGCGCAGCCTCGGCGCGGCGCGCAACATCCTCAGCGATCGCCTGCGCAGGCTGGTCGAGGCCGGCATCCTGCAACTGCAACCGGCCTCCGATGGCTCGGCCTACCAGGAATACGTGCTCACCCGCGCCGGCCAGGAACTGTTCCCGCTGCTGGTCGCGCTGCGCCAGTGGGGAGAACGCCATCGCTTCAGCGCCGGTGAAGCCCATTCGCAGTTGATCGAATCCAGCACGCGGCGACCACTGCCCTACATGCAGCCACACGGGCGCGACGGTCAGCCGCTGCAGGCCGCCGCCACCCGCGTGCGCAAGCTCAAGGACGACCGGCGCGGCGCCTGATCCGCCCATTCGCGCACACCACGATCCGGCCGCGCCGGTTAGCATCGGAGGTTTCCGCCGCCGGACGCCGCCGATGCCGCGCTATCGCCCTTTCCTGCTGACCGCCCTGCTGTTGCCGCTGCTGGCCTGCGCCACAGCAACCACGCAGGCCCGCGAGGTTGCCGCGCCCGCCGACCACGTGCAGGCCGATGGCCCCTATGTATTCCGCCAGGGCGACCAGCTGCAGGCCAAGTGGATCTGCGACGACAAGGTCGAGTCGCGCTCGCTGGCCATCAACACGACGGGCACCGATATCGCGCCGCGCTGTGGCTACGAACACACCGTGCACGTGGCCGCGCCGAATGCGGCCTCGGTCTCCGTGCTGCCGGCCGCGCCGCGCATCGTCGCGCTGTCGGACATCCATGGCCAGTACGGGCTGCTGGTGCGCCTGCTGCGCGCCCACCAGGTCATCGACGCCCAGGATCGCTGGGCCCTGGGCAAGGACACGCTGGTCATCGCTGGCGATGTATTCGACCGCGGCCCGCAGGTGACCGAGGCGTTCTGGCTGCTGTACGGCCTGCAGCAGCAGGCCGCCGCCGCCGGTGGCGCAGTGCACTTCGTGCTCGGCAACCACGAAACCATGGTGCTGTACGACGACCTGCGCTACGTCAACCCGAAGTACCTGCGCAGCGCCCAGCTGCTGGGCCGCAGCTACCCGCAACTGTATGGCGCCGACTCGGTGATCGGGCAGTGGCTGCGCACCCGCCCGGTGCTGCTGAAGATCGGCGATACCCTGTTCCTGCATGGCGGCATCTCGCCCGAGGCGTTGCAGCTGGCGCTGGACCCGGTACGCACCAATGCGGCCTACCAGGCCTCTCTGGGCCTGCCCAAGGCCGAAGTGAAGGCCGACCCGGCCACCGCACCGCTGTATGACGGCAAGACCAGCCCGATCTGGTACCGCGGCTATTTCGATGGCCGCCTCGACACCGCGGCGGTACAGGCCGTGCTCGACCGCCTGCAGCTCACGCGCATCGTGGTTGGCCATACCTCGATGCCACACGTCAGCAGCTTCCACGGCGACCGCGTGATCGCCATCGACAGCAGCATCAAGAACGGCGAGAACGGCGAACTGCTGTTCATCGAGGATGGCAGGCTCAGCCGCGGCCTGCTGGACGGCTCACGGGTGCCGCTGGCACTGGGTGAGCCGGGCCTGCAGGACTGAATGGCGGGACAGCGCGACGGTGCCGGGAGGTGCCGGCGCGCTCCACCTTCACCCGGTTTGCGGCTACCCTCGGCAGCCGAGAGGCCCGCCCCGTCCACCCGCTGGGCCCGACCGTTAAAGGAGCTCCCCGCGCATGCGCGTTCTGATTGCTGAAGACGACCCGGACATCGCCTCCGGCCTGTGCGCCTCGCTGCGCCGGCAGGGGCATGTGGTCGACCACGTCGACAACGGCGCGCACGCCGACGCCGCGCTGGGTTCGACCCAATACGCGCTGCTGGTGCTGGACCTGGGCCTGCCGCAGCTGGATGGCCGCGACGTGCTGCAGCGCCTGCGCCAGCGCGGCGATGGCCTGGCGGTACTGGTGGTGACCGCCCGCGACGGCCTGGCCGAACGCGTGCGCGTGCTCGACCTCGGTGCCGACGACTACCTGGTCAAGCCATTCGCACTGGACGAATTCGAAGCCCGCGTGCGCGCACAGCTGCGCCGCGTGACCAGCAATGGCAACCCGGACCTGCGCATCGGCCGCCTGCGCATCGATCTGGCCGGGCATCGGGTGTGGATCGACGACCAGTCGCTGGAACTGACCGCACGCGAGTTCGGCCTGCTGTCGGCACTGGCGGTACGCGCCGAGCGCATCGTCTCGCGCGCACAGCTGGTGGAGGCGCTGTGCGACTGGGGCCAGGACCTGACCGACAACGGCCTGGACATCGCCCTGCACCGCCTGCGCCGCAAGCTGCAGCCCGGCGGCATGGGCATCCGCACCGTGCGCGGACTGGGCTACATGCTGGAAGACGCGCAGGACGACAGCGCCCCGTGATCAGTGGCCCCCCCAGCCTGCGCCGGCGCCTGCTCGCCTTCCTGGCGTTGCCGATGCTGGGCCTGCTTACCTTCAATACGATCCTGGCCTATTACGTTGCGTTGGATTATTCCAACCGCATCCACGACCGTAACCTGATCGACGACACGCACTCGTTCGCGCAGATGCTGAGCACCATGCCGGTGACCAGCGACCTGTCTCCGCAGGCGCGCTTCCTGATCGAATACGAGCCCGACGGCCATCGCTATTTCAACGTGGACAGCAGCCGCCAGGGGACACTCAGCGGCAATGCGGATTTCAGTGCCTACGCGCCTTCGCAGGAATGCACCGGCGTGGACCCCACCCTGTACGATGGCATTCTCAACGGCCAGCCGGTGCGCATGGCCACCGTCTGCACGCGTGCGATGAACGATCCGCAGGACCAGCTGGCGGTGACGGTGGCCGAAAGCATGGCCGAACGACGCCAGCGCGCGCGCGAGATCCTGATGATCATCATCCCGCTGATGACCATGCTGGCGCTGGGCACCGCCGCGCTGGTCTGGTTCGGGGTGACCCATGGCCTGCGCATCCTCACACCGCTGAGGACCCGCCTGGCGCAGCGCCGCGGCGAACTGGCACCGATCTCCGATGCCGACGTGCCCGAAGAGATCCAGCCGCTGATCAGCACCATCGACGATCTGTTCGCGCGCCAGGCGGAAATGATCACGCTGCAGAACCGTTTCATCGCCGACGCCGCGCACCAGCTGCGCTCGCCGTTGGCCGGCATGGCCCTGCACGTGGACCAGGCACTGGCACATGGCGACCCGGACACGGTGCGCGAGGCATTGCAGCACATCCGCCGGCTCAACCAGCGCACCGCCCGGGTCAGCACCCAGCTGCTCGCACTGAGCCGGGCGCAGACCGTGCCCGATACCGTGGAGGCACTGGACCTGTGCGAGCTGGTGCCGCAGTGGGTCGGCATGCGCGTGCCCGAAGCGATCCGCGATGGCATCGATCTGGGCTACCGCGGCAGCCCCCACCCGCTGCGCGTGCTCGGCAATGGTGCCCAGCTGCAGGAAGCACTGGACAACCTGATCGACAATGCGCTGCGCTATGCCGGCCGCGATGCGACCGTCACGGTCGGCGTGCATGCGCTGGATGACAATGACGTCGAACTGTACGTGGAGGACAACGGCCCCGGCGTGCCCGAGGACGTGATGCCACGGCTGGGCGAGCGCTTCTTCCGAGCGCCTGGCACCGCAGCCAGCGGCACCGGCCTGGGCCTGGCCATCGCGCACGAAGCGGTGGAGCATTCCGGCGGCCGCCTGACCTTCCTCAACCGCGCCGGTGGGGGCCTGAAGGTCGCCATCACACTGCCGCTGCTGAAGGCCCCCTGACCCGTACCGGGGCGCTGAAAGGCTGGCGAAAATCGCGCTTGCGATCCTGACCATCCCCACTGCCGTCCCGGAGCCGCCAGGTGACCGAATCGCACGACTTCTTCCTCCCCGGTGGCCCGCAGGGCGTGCTGCTGGTCCACGGCCTGACCGGCACCCCGGCGGAAATGCGCATGCTGGGCAAGGGCCTGAACAACGCCGGCTTCACCGTACACGGCGTGCAGTTGCCCGGCCATTGCGGCACCGTGGATGACCTGCTGGCGACCACCTGGGAACAGTGGTACCAGGGCGTGGAAGATGCAGCGGCGAGCCTGCGTGGCAAGGTCGACCAGTTGTTCGTCGGAGGCCTGTCGATGGGCGCGGTACTGGCGCTGGCGCTGGCTGCACGCCGCCCCGAATGGGTGTCCGGCGTCGGCGTGTATGGCGCCACCTTCCGCTACGACGGCTGGAACATTCCCGCCGTGGCCCGCCTGTCGTTCCTGCTGCCGTGGTTCAAGCGCTTCAACATCGGCCGCGACTGCATGTTCATGGAAGAACCGCCCTATGGCCTGCGTGACGAGCGCCTGCGTGCGCAGGTCAGTGCCGCCATGCTGTCCGGCGACAGCGCCGCGGCCGGCCTGCCGGGCAACCCCTGGCACGCGCTGGCCGAGATGCGCGCCCTGAGCAACTGGACCCGCCGCCACCTGCACCAAGTCACCGCACCGTGCCTGGTGATGCACGCCCGCGAAGACGACGTGGCCAGCATGGGCAACGCCGAACTGGTGATGTCGAGGGTGAGCGGCCCGAAGGAACTGGTGGTGCTGGAAGACAGCTACCACATGATCACGATCGACCGCGAACGCCGCGAGGTGATCCGCCGCAGCGCGCGTTTCTTCACCGAAATCGGTGAACGCAGCGGCGTGCTCAAGGCGGTGGCCTGAGATGGGGGCACTCGCCACGCTGCTGTGGCTGGCCAATGTGGTGCTCGATACCGGTGGCCAGCTCGCCTTCAAGGCCGCCGCCAGCGACCCGCAGGATGGCGAAGGACTGCAACGCTGGAAACACATGCTCAGCCGTCCCTGGCTGTGGATCGGCATCGCCTGCTACGTGCTTGAGTTCGTTGCCTGGATCGCGTTCCTGTCGCTGGTGCCGTTGTCCAAGGGCGTGCTGCTGGGCTCGATCAACATCGTTGCGCTGATGATCGCCGGCCGCATCCTGTTCCGCGAAAAGCTCACGCCATTGCGGGTGACCGGCATGCTGCTGGTCACGGCGGGCGTGGCGGTGGTGGGGGCCGGCTCATGAGGCGCCTGTATGTGATCGGCTTTCCCCTGCTGATGGCCTTCGACACGCTGGCCCAGCTGTGCTTCAAGTACGCCGGTGACGCCGCGCTGCCGGTCGAGGCCAACACCGCGTGGCTGCTGCGCGTGCTGTCGCAGCCGTGGGTATACGGCGCGGTCCTCGGCTACGTCGGCGCGTTCTTCACCTGGATGAGCCTGCTGCGCCATGCGCCGATCGGCCCGGCGTTCGCGGCCTCGCACCTGGAGGTGATCAGTGTGCTGCTGCTGTCGGCCTGGCTGCTGAAAGAGCCGCTGACCCTGCATCACTTTGTCGGTGCGGTACTGATCGTGGCTGGCATCGTCTGCCTCGGCCGCGCCGAAGCGGATGATCCGCACAGCCCCGCCGACAGCACTTCGTGAGCGGGCTGCGATGAGCCTGTTCGCGCGCGAACTGCCGCCGACCGCTGGCCTGCCGATGCAGGCCAGCGACTTCCTTCCCGGCGGCGGCGACCTGCGCGACATCCTGGCCACCCAGCTCGGCACACCGCCGCTGCAGCTGACCTGTTCCGGCACCCACGCGCTGCTGATCGCACTGCGCACCCTGCGCAAGCGCGCGCCCAAGCGCGATACCGTGATCCTGCCGGCCTATACCTGTCCGCTGGTGCCGATCGCGGTACACAGCCTCGGCCTGCGCGTGCAGCTGTGCGATACCCGGCGTGGCCATTTCGACTTTGATCCGGCACAGCTCTCGCGCCTGGCCGACGCGCGGACGCTGGCGATCCTGCCCACCCACCTCGGCGGGCGCATCGCCGATGTCGAACGGGCCTGCGAGGTCGCACGCGGCGCCGGCGCCTGGGTGATCGAAGATGCCGCACAGGCGCTGGGTGCACGGGTCGGCAACAGCAGCGTGGGCCTGCGTGGCGACATCGGATTCTTCAGCCTGGCCGCCGGCAAGGGGCTGAGCCTGCATGAAGGCGGCCTGCTGGTCAGCCGCGATGACGAGCTGCGCGCCGCGCTGGCCGAACATGCCGCCGAACAGGTACGTTTCAGCCTGCGCTGGGAGCTGCTTCGCAGCGTGCAGCTGCTGGGTCTTGCCGCCTGTTACCGCCCCTCGCTGCTGTCGCTGGTGTACGGAAATCCGCTGCGCAGCGCCCTGCAACGCGGCGATCTGGAAGACGCGGTCGGAGACATTTTCCCGCTGGACATCCCGCAGCACCGGGTCAGCCAGTGGCGGCAGAACGTAGGCGCCCACGCTGCACGGCGGCTGCCTGCGTTCCTGCAGGCCGGGCGCCTGCGCGCACTGCAGCTGCGTGTGCAGCTGGCACAGCTGCCGGCGGTGGAGGTGGTCGATGGCCTGGCCGGCACCGGCGGCACCTGGCCGATGCTGATGCTGCTGCTGCCCAGCCAGCGCGCGCGCGATGCCGCACTGGACGAACTGTGGCCGCGCGGCCTCGGTGCCAGCCGCATGTTCATCCATGCCCTGCCCGACTACGCCTACCTGCGTGGCATCGTGCCGCAGGACGACATGCCGAACGCGCGCGACTTCGCCGCACGCATGCTGACCCTCGGCAACAGCGCCTGGCAGACCCGGGAAGAGACCGCGCAGATCCTGCGGGCGCTGGCCGCTGCGCAGCCCTGAAAGCGCGGTTTTCACGGCATCACGCCCATTCAGCACGCTCGATTCCTGAACACTTTCCCCACCCGGCGGTGCAGGCTTTCAACAGGAAAGGAACGAGAAAGGCTGCCTGCCTACATTGAGCCTGCCCCGGCATCGTGCCGGACGTTTCTTTCATCGACGGACCTGCCCATGCACTGGAGCATCCTGTGTGACTTCGATGGCACCATCAGCCTCGAAGATGTCATCGACTCGCTGCTGGAGAAGTACGGCCAGCCGGGCTGGCAGCAACTGGAAGACCAGTGGAAGGCGGGAAAGATCGGCTCGCGTGAATGCATGCAGGGCCAGGTGCGGCTGCTGAAGCTGGACCCGGCCACGCTCGACGCGCACCTGGACCAGGTGCAGATCGATCCGGGCTTCGCCGCCTTTGTCAGCCGCGCCGAACAGCTGGGCGTGCCGCTGCGCATCGTCAGCGACGGGCTGGACTATGCGATCCACCGCATCCTCGCCAACCACGGCCTGTCGCGACTGCCGGTGGTGGCCAACCACCTGCGCTGGTGCGAAGACCATTGGGAACTGGAGTCGCCCTACCAGGCCGAAGGATGCCGCAGTGGTACCTGCAAGTGCACCTGCGCCGCGCAGGCGCGTGTCGACGAAGCACCACGCGTGCTGATGATCGGCGATGGCAGCTCGGATTTCTGCGTCTCCGAAGATGCCGACTTCGTGTTCGCCAAGCGCCGCCTGATCACCCATTGCACGAAGGCCGGCATCGAGCATGCCGCCATCGATACCTTCCACGATGCAATCGCACTGTTGCCGCGCTTGCTCGATGGCAGCCTGCTGCAGCCACGTCGCCTCGACGCCAGCCCGCAGCCCGCCGCACTGCCCCTGCTGCTGGCCACCGCCTGAGCACTCCCTTCCAGGCGCGCTCCCCCGTCACCCCTTTCGAACGTCCTTCACGGAACCGAACTGCATGAACATTTTTGACAAGAACGCCGACGCGGCTGCCTCCGACGCGCAGCTGCTGGCCGACGAAGCCCGCTACAGCTCCTTCGGCGACACCGTCCACTACGTCGACCCGCCGAAGATCTTCCAGCGCGGCGAAGGAAGCTACATGTTCGACGGTGCGGGCGTGCCCTACCTCGACCTGCAGATGTGGTACTCGGCCTGCAACTTCGGCTACAGCAACAAGCGCCTGAACGACGCGCTGAAGGACCAGATCGACACCCTGCCGCAGGTCGCCAGCCAGTACCTGCACCCGACCCGCGTGCAGCTGGCCAAGACCATTGCCGTGGACATGCACCAGAAGTTCGGCCTCGACGGCCGCGTGCACTTCAACGTCGGCGGCGCGCAGGCCATTGAAGATTCGCTGAAGATCGTGCGCAACGCGCGCGGCGGCAAGAGCCTGATGTTCGCCTTCGAGGGCGGCTACCACGGCCGCACCCTGGGTGCCTCGTCGATCACCTCCAGCTACCGCTACCGCCGCCGCTACGGCCACTTCGGCGAGCGCGCGATGTTCATCCCGTTCCCGTACCCGTTCCGTCGTCCGAAGGGCATGACCCCGGACGAGTATTCCGACCACTGCGTGTGGCAGTTCGAGCGCCTGTTCGAAAGCGAGTACAACGGCGTGTGGGATCCCAAGGTCGGCCAGGCCGAGTACGCCGCGTTCTACGTCGAGCCGATCCAGGGCACCGGCGGCTACGTCATCCCGCCGCGCAACTTCTTCACTGGCCTCAAGCGCGTGCTGGACAGGTACGGCATCCTGATGGTCGTCGATGAAATCCAGATGGGTTTCTGGCGCACCGGCAAGCTGTGGTCGATCGAGCACTTCGGCGTTACCCCGGACGTGCTGGTGTTCGGCAAGGCGCTGACCAACGGCCTGAACCCGCTGTCGGGCCTGTGGGCGCGCGAAGAACTGATCAACCCGACCGTGTTCCCGCCGGGCTCCACCCACTCCACCTTCAACTCCAATCCGCTGGGCACCCGCCTCGGCCTGGAAGTGCTGAAGCTGGGCAAGGAAATGGATTACGAGCGCACCGTGCCGGAGAAGGGCGCGTACTTCCTGGACGGCCTGCGTGGCCTGCAGAAGCGTCACCCGGAGATCGGCGACGTCGACGGCCTGGGCCTGGCCCTGCGCGCCGAGATCTGCCAGACCGACGGCTACACCCCCAACAAGGAACTGCTGGACCGCATGGTCGACATCGGCCTGGCCGGTGACCTCCTGCACGACGGCAAGCGCATGGGCCTCGTGCTCGACGTGGGTGGCTGGTACAAGAACGTGATCACCTTCGCGCCGTCGCTGGACATCAGCTACGAAGAGATCGACCTGGCGATCACCCTGCTCGACCAGGCGCTGACCAAGGCCAAGGGCTGAGGTCGATGCGCTGCCGGTTCCCGTGCCGATGGAGATGACGTCACGCGCATCCAGCACCGCGCTGGAACCGGCCGCGCTGCTGGAGGGCTTCCTGGCCCACCCGCCGCTTGGATTCGAGGCAGGCCTGCTTCCCAGCGGCCTGCCGACCTTCCGTGCGCCGCTCGACCTGACCACCACGATGGACGACGACCTGCGCGGCAAGCTGCTTGGCTTGCCGCTGTCGCGCCTGTGGCGGCCCTGGATCACCTGGAAGACCCGCTTCGTCGGTGCCACCAGCACCGAGTACACCCCGTTGCCCGCGCACGTCGCACCAGAGGCATTGGCCGAGGACGTGACGCGTCACGCGATCGGCGATTCCCGGCTGCTGGTGGTCAAGGACCTGGCAATCGATTCGCCGCTGCTGGACGACGCGGCCAATGCACACAGCAGCGCCTTCCTGCAGGCGCTGCTGGCACGCGGCTTCGTCGAACTGGAAGGCATGCCGCTGGCCTGGGTGGCGATCGATTTCGATTCGATCGATGGCTATCTCGGACGCCTGTCGTCCTCGCGCCGCAAGAACATCCGGCGCAAGCTGCGCTCGCGCGATGGCCTGCAGATCGACTGCATCGCCACCGGCGATCCGGCCCTCGCCGACCCGCGACTGCAGGCCGAACTGTACGCGCTGTACCTGGGCGTGTTCGCGCAGAGCGCGGTGCATTTCGACCAGCTCGACCTGCCCTACTTCCAACACCTGCTGGCCGACAGCCAGGGCCAGGGACGGATGTTCCTGTACCGCCACCAGGGTCTGCTGATCGGCTGGAACCTGTGCTACATCCACGCCGGAAAGCTGGTGGACAAGTACATCGGCCTGGCCTACCCGCAATCACGCGAGCACAACCTGTACGCGGTCAGCTGGATGCACAACCTCGAGTACGCGCTGCAGCACGGCCTGAGCCACTACGTGGCCGGCTGGACCGACTCGCGGATCAAGGCCGAGCTGGGCGCCCGCTTCACCTCCACCCGGCACGCGATCCACGCCCGCTCCCCGCTGCTGCGCGCTGCCCTGCGCAAGCTGGCCCCGTACCTGCAGGGCGAACCTGATGGAGGCGGTTGAACGATGTCGTCGCGTTTTCCGCTGATCCTGGACCTGGACGGTGGCGTACTGCCGCTGCCACAGGCGCAGACCCTGGCGCTGCCGCAGTGGCACGATCCGCTGCGCTTCGCCTGCAGCACTTCAACCCTGGACCGTTTCGCCGCTGAAGTGCTGGCACCGCTGCCGGCCCAGCTCGGCACGGTGATGCTCGGCAGTGGCGACTTCCACCACCTCAGCCTGCCGCTGCTGCGTCGCATGCGCGCGCACCAGCCGTTCCAGCTGGTGGTGCTGGACAACCATCCGGACAACATGCGTTTCCCGTTCGGCATGCACTGCGGGTCGTGGGTGAACGCGGCCAGCAAGCTGCCGCAGATCTCGCACATCCATGTGCTCGGCATCACCTCCAGTGACATCGGCCTGGGCCACGCCTGGGAGAACCATTGGCGCCCGCTGATGGGCGGGCGCCTGACTTACTGGTGCATGGATGTGGACGTGGGCTGGGGCCACCGCCTCGGCAGCGGCCGTGCATTCCGACGGTTCGAGCACCCGGAGGCACTGGTTGCCGCGTTCGCCGC
This sequence comes from Stenotrophomonas sp. CASM110, assembly GCF_049384345.1. Lineage (NCBI taxonomy): Bacteria > Pseudomonadati > Pseudomonadota > Gammaproteobacteria > Lysobacterales > Lysobacteraceae > Stenotrophomonas > Stenotrophomonas sp. CASM110. The sequence goes on along the minus strand of NZ_JBMRGI010000002.1, from coordinate 82,270 downwards.
CGAGCAGGCCAAGTCGCCGCAACCGACCTACCTGTCGATCGACAAGGATGTGTTCGCCGAGGACGTCGCCCGCAGCAACTGGGACCAGGGCCGCTTCCAGCTGGAACACGCACTGGTGGTGATCGAAGCGCTGCGCGCCGGCGGCCTGGTCGGCAGCGACATCACCGGCGAAGTGTCGCTGGCCAACTACCAGAGCCGCTTCAAGCGCTGGCTGTCGTCGCTGGACGGCCAACCTGACGTCAGCGCCGAGGATCTGCCGGTGTGGCAGGCACGGCACCAGCAGGTGAATCGCGAACTGCTGGCGGCGATGGCCGCCGTGCCGACCGCCTGCTGACCGCGTCGGTCGTGCCGGCCGCTGGCCGGCGTGGCTTCGGTAGTGCCGGCCGCTGGCCGGCAACCTCATCGTTCCCAGGCTCGCCGGGATGCCGGCCAGCGGCCGGCACTACACTGGACTCCCGCCCCGGAGCCTCGCGATGCCCCAGACCGTCATCCCGCAACTGCGCATGCGCCATGCCGACACCACCCTGCCATTCTACGTGCAGGGGCTGGGTTTCGTGGTCGACTGGGAACACCGCTTCGAACCCGGCTTCCCGCTGTTCGCCCAGCTCACCCGCGACGGCCAGACGATCTTCCTCACCGAACACAGCGGCGACTGCGAGGTCGGCGGCGCGGTGTACTTCATCGTTGAAGACGTCGACGCCCTGCACCGCGCCTTCAGTGCCGCCAACGTACCGATCGAGCAGCCACCGCACGGCACCGGATGGGGCAGCCGCGAGATGCTCCTGCGTGACCCGGACGGCAACCGACTGCGCTTTGCCACCCACGTGGACTGAACGATGCGGGCTTGAGGCGGATATACGGAACATATATGCTTCATATATCCATTCCGCCAGGACCGCCCATGGGCATCGTCAACATCGATGACACCCTGCACGACCAGCTGCGCCGTGCCTGCACCGTCTCCAGCCGTTCGATCAACGCCCAGGCCACCTTCTGGATCCGGGTCGGCATGCTGTGCGAGATGAACCCCACGCTGAGCTTCCAGGACATCGTCGCCAGCGAACTGCGGGCAGCCGGGGTGCAGCCGCAGGCGCTGGCGCCCGGGCGGGCCTGACATGACGATGATCAAGCAGCCGCACGAAATCGCGTTGCTGGCCGAATCCGGGCGCCTGCTGGCGCAGGTGTTCGCCGCGCTCGACCAGCTGCCGCTGCAGGGACGCAGCACGATGGAGATCAACGACTTCGTCGAGCGCATGATCGTCGATGAGCTGCAGGCGCGGCCGGCCAGCAAGGGCCAGTACGGCTTCCCGTATGTGCTCAACACCTCGATCGACAACGTGGTCTGCCACGGCGTTCCCAGCACCACCGACGTGCTGCGCAACGGCCAGATCGTCAACCTCGACATCACCCTGGAGAAGAACGGCTACATCGCCGACTCCAGCACCACCTACCTGGTCGGTGAGGTCGACTACGCCGCGCGCAGGCTGGTGCAGGCCACCTACCAGGCGATGTGGAAAGGCATCGCTGCGGTGCGCCCGGGAGCGCGCCTGGGCGATATCGGCCACGCCATCGCCCGCCACGCGCGCAGCCACGGCTACAGCGTGGTGAAGGAATACTGCGGCCATGGCATCGGCCAGCAGATGCACGAGGAACCGCAGATCCTGCATTACGGCCATCCCAACACCGGCATGGTGCTGGAAGAAGGCATGGTGTTCACCATCGAGCCGATGCTCAACCAGGGCAAGCCGGCCATCCGTCAGCAGCCGGACCAATGGCCGGTCTACACCCGCGACGGCAAGCTGTCGGCGCAGTTCGAGCACACCGTGGCGGTCACCCGCAGCGGCGTGCGCGTGCTGACCCTGCGCCCCGGCGAAACCCCGCAGTGCGCGGTGGACGCGGCCTAGAGCGGGCGCAACAGCAGCAGCGTGGCGAGGCAGGACATGAAGACCGCCACGGCGGCATCCAGCACCCGCCAGGCGCCCGGCCTGCGGAACACCGGCTGCAACAGGCGCGCGCCATAGCCCAGCGTGCAGAACCAGGCCACGCTGGCGGCGCAGGCACCGGCGGCGAACGCCCAGCGCAGGTCACCGGGGTAGCGCGTGGACAGACTGCCCAGCAGCACCACCGTATCCAGATAGACGTGCGGGTTGAGCAGCGTGAACGCCAGGCAGGTCAGCAGTACCTGCCGTCCGCTGCCGCCCTGCGCCTCGGCGGCGGCCAGGGCACTGCCACCGCGCCACGCGCGCAGCCCCGCCCGCAGGCCATACCAGAACAGGAAGGCCGCACCACCGAAGCGCAGCACCTGCAGCAGCAGCGGCCACTGCAGCACCAGCGCGCCCATGCCGCCAACGCCAGCAAGGATCAGCGCGATATCCGCGCCGGCGCAGGCCAGCACTACCGTCCCCACATTGCGCTGCTGCAGGCCCTGGCGCAGCACGAAGGCATTCTGCGCGCCGATGGCGATGATCAGGCCGGCACCTGCGAACAGGCCGGCGGCGGTAGCGGCAATCCACATCGGGACAGGCCAGGCAGCGAGGGGACGCGCAGGGTGCGGCCAACCGCCTTGATTAGACAAACTGATTTTTCTTTATCCTGTGCAGGAAAACTGAAGAGGCACCGGCATGGACCTGGTACACCCGCAACTGGCCGCGTTTGCCGCGGTGCTGGAGGAAGGCAGCTTCGAGGCTGCGGCACGCCGCCTGTCGATCAGCCCGTCAGCACTGTCGCAGCGGATCAAGGCCCTGGAGGACAGGCTCGGGCAGGTACTGGTGGTGCGCCAGGCACCCTGCCGGCCGACTGCCGCGGGTGAAGCGCTGCTGCGCCGGGTGCGACCGATGCAGGCGCTGGAGGCCGAGGCATTGGCCGAGCTGCTACCCGAGCGTGGCAGCGACGCTGCGCGCACGCCGATCCCCCTGGCGGTCAACGATGACTCGCTTGATACCTGGTTCGTACCGGCCATCGCCGACCTGCACCAGCGCCACGGCTATCTGTTCGACCTGCGCATGGACGACCAGGACCACACCCTGCAGCTGCTGCGCGATGGCAGCGTGCTCGGCGCGGTCACCGCCGAAAGCCAACCGGTGAAGGGATGCAACGTGCACCCGCTCGGCGCGATGCGCTACCACGCCATCGCCTCGCCCGGCTTCGCCCGCCAGTACTTCCGCGATGGCATGCAGGCCGCAACCCTGGCGCACGCACCGATGCTGGTGTTCAACCGCAAAGATGAACTGCAGTGGCGCTTCGTGCGGCGCCTGACCCGCGCGCGGCTGCAGCCGCCGCTACACTACCTGCCCTCCTCCACCGGTTTCGTCGAAGCCGCCGCCTGCGGACTCGGCTGGGGCATGGCTCCGGAAACCCTGGTCGCGCCCGCCGTGCGCGCCGGCCGCGTGGTGGTACTGGAACCCCGCCGCTGGCTCGATGTGCCGCTGTACTGGCAGCATGCCGCCGTGCGCTCAAGCACGCTGCAGCACATCACCCAGGCGCTGCGCACTGCGGCCAGAGGCACCCTTCGTTGAGAACAAACCGATGATCGCAGACCCGGGCTTCACGCTGCACGCACTACCGTTTGCGCACTTCTTCACTACTGGGACGGCATGGGCGTGATCGGCCGACGTACAAGGATGCACCGCGCGAAGGCCGCGCTGGCGCTGGCAGCCTGCCTGCCATTGGCTGCCGCCGCGCAGCCCACCAGCAACGCACCGGCATTGGACTGGGAACAGGCACGGCAACGCCTGGAGCAGGTCTCCGATGCGTTGGCCGCTGCCGACGCCGCCGTGCGCAACAAGCAGGACCTGCAGGACGCGACCCGCCTGCTGCGCCTGCCGGAGATCACCGGCGAAGTGCGCCGGCTGCAGTTCCAGAAGACGCTCACCCTGCCCCTGGGTTCGCTGGCTCCGGTGGCCGAGGCCTTTGGCATCGACTCGCCGCTGTCGTTCACCGAACGCGACTGGCGTACCCGCCCGGTGGTGACTGCAGTGCTGCCGCTGTACACCGGCGGCGTGATTCCGGCCGCGCAACGTGCGGCCAGTGCCGCCCACGAACAGGCCAGCGCCGAGCGCGAAGCACAACGCCAATCGCTGACCGTGCAGCTGGCCCAGGCCTATTTCGGCCAGCGCCTGGCCGAGCAGGCGGTGGACGTGCGCCGCGATGTGCGCGATGGCCTCAACCGCCACCTGTCCGACGCAGAGAAGCTGGAACGCGAGGGCTTCGCCACCCGCGCGCAGCGCCTGCAGGCCACCGTGGCCCGCGACAAGGCCGAGCGCGAATACCAGAAGACGGTGAACGACCTGGCCACGCTGAAGGCCGCACTGGCCACGCTGCTGCGCAGTGGCGGCGAGGTGCAGCCGGTGTCGCCGCTGTTCGTGCAGCGCGTGCCACTGGAACCGGTGGCCAGCTTCGAACGCACCGCGCAGGCGCGGCAGCCGCAGATCGCGCGCCTGCGGGCGATGGTGGCGCAGGCCGAACAGGGCGTGCGCGTGCAGCAGGCCAAGCTGAAACCACAGATCTTCGCCTTCGGCCAGTACGACTTCCGTCGCCGCGACGAGATGCTGACCGATCCGGACTGGGCGTTCGGCATCGGCCTGAAGTACACCTTCCTGTCGCCGAACTCGCGGCCGGCGCAGATCAGCGCCGCGCGTGCGCAGCAGGACCAGGCCGAAGCGGGCCTGCGCGAGGCCGAGAACCAGGTCGCGCTGGGTGTGCGCAAGGCCTGGAACGAGCTGGAAACCGCACGCCAGCAGTACGTGCTGCTCGACAGCAGCATCGCCCAGGCGCAGGAAAACCTGCGCCTGCAGGCGCTGGCGTTCCGCGAAGGCCAGGCCACTTCGCTGGATGTGATCGACGCGCGGCTCGGCCTGGGCGGCGCCCGCGTCGAGCGCGCACAGGCCGCCTACCAATACGATATTGCGCTGGCACAGTTGCTGGAGATCAGTGGACAGATGGACCGTTTCGAAGAGTTCCGGCGGCGGGCGGACGAGGTGATCGACCATGAGTGATGTGCTGCACGACGATGCGACGACGCCCCCGGGCAAGCGCCGGTTGGGACCGATCCTGGCAGTGGTGCTGCTGGTCGTGGTGGTGCTCGGCCTGTGGCTGGCCTGGCGCAGCCCGGCCGACCAGATCCAGGGCATGGCCGATGCGGACACGATCAACGTGGCCGCCAAGATCACCGCGCGCGTGGCCGAACTGAAGGTGCGCGAGGGCGACCGCGTGCAGGCCGGGCAGGTGCTGTTCCTGCTCGACAGCCCCGAAGTGGCCGCCAAGGAACAGCAGGCGCACGGCGCTTTGGCCGCCGCACAGGCAGTGGCCGACAAGGCCGACGAAGGCGCACGCAGCGAAGACATCCGCGCCGCCGAAGCGAACTGGAAGCGGGCCGAAGCCGGTGCGACGCTGGCTGAAGCCACTTACCAGCGCGTGCAGAACCTGTTCAACGAAGGGGTGATGACCCGGCAGAAGCGTGATGAAGCGCATGCCCAGGCCACCAGTTCGCGTGAGCTGGCCCGTGTCGCGCGCGCGCAGTACGACATGGCCCTGGCCGGCGCGCGCGAGCAGGACAAGCGTGCCGCGCAGGGCCAGGTGCAACAGGCACAGGGCGCGGTGGCCGAAGTCAACGCCGCGCGTGTCGAAGTGGAAGGGCGCGCGCCGGTGGCCGGCGAGATCAACAAGCGCATGGCCGACCCGGGCGAGCTGGTGCCGGCCGGCTACCCGGTGTTCACCCTGGTCGACATCGACCGCATGTGGGTCGCCATGAACCTGCGCGAATCGCAGATGCAGGGCCTGAAGGTCGGCAGCAAGCTGCAGGGCAGCGTGCCGGCGCTCGGCCTGGACGGCGAATTCGAGGTCTACTTCATCAATCCGGCCGGCGACTATGCAACCTGGCGTACCACCCGCCAGTCGTCCGGCTACGACGTCCGCAGCTTCGAGGTGCGGGTGCGCCCGGTACGCCGCATCGAGGGCTTCCGCCCCGGCATGAGCGTGCTGTTCGCATGGCCCCAGCACTGAGCCCCGGCCGCGGCGGCTTCGCCGCCAGCTGGCGGCGCGAGCTGCAGTCGCTGCGCGGCAACCGCGCCGACCTGCTGCTGGTCACCGTGCTGCCGCTGCTGATGCTGGTGGTGATGGCGTGGATGTTCACGCCTTCGGTGATGCGCGACATCCCGATCGCGGTGGTCGACCTCGACCACAGCAGTGACAGCCGTCTGCTGCTGCGCATGCTCGATGCCAGCCCCGGCGTGCGCGTCGCCAGCCAGCCGATGGACCTGGAAGACGCACGTTCGCAGCTGCGTCGGCTGGATGTGTTCGCCATCGTACTGGTGCCGCGCGATGTCACCCGGCAGGCGTTGCGTGGACGCCAGGGCACGGTGTTCGCCTATTACAACGCCACCTACATGACCACCGGCCAGTCCGCGTCGCGCGATATCGGCGACGCGGTCTCGGCCTGGAACGCGCGCCTGCTGCGCGAGCGCATCGGCCTGCAGGTCGGCCCGGGCAAGCTGCGCGCGGCACCCATCGCGGTGCAGTCGGACATTCTGTACAACCCGGCACGCAGCTACGAGCTGTTCCTGCTGCCGTTGATCTTCCCGGCGGTATTGTCGCTGGTACTGGCACTTGCAGTGGCCGGCAGCCTTGGCCGCGAGATCCGCGACGGCACCCTGCCCGCCTCGTTGGGCCGCACGCCATGGCCGGCGATTGCCGGCAAGGTCGCGCCATACATCCTGCTGTTCTCGCTGTATGGCGCGCTCGGCATCGGTTACCTGGCCTGGCTGCGCGGTGACGGCGTGGCCGGCAGCGTGCTCCTGCTGCTGCTCGCACAGCCACTGTTCTACCTTGCCACGGCCGCCTACGCGTTGTTCTTCGTCGGCGTCACCCGCGACATGGGTACCGCGCTGTCCGCAGTCGGCCTCAGCATCGGCACCGCGTTGGCCTTCTCCAGCGCCACCTTCCCGGTGCTGGACGGCCCTCTGTTCACCCGCATCTGGCATCAACTGCTGCCACTCAGCGCCTACATCAAGCTGCAGACCCAGCAGCAGTTCATCGGTTCGCCGCTGCAGGTTTCGGTGTGGCCGCTGGCCACGCTGTTGTTGATGGCGGTGGTGGCAGGAGGCGTCGGCGGCCTGCGCCTGATCGCCTTTGCGCGCACACCTGCCGCCGCACAGCCCGCAGGGGCCGACGCATGAGCGCACTCTGGCGCAGCCTGCGGCAGACCCTGATGGCAGTGCTCTGCGACCGCTACGCGATCGTGGTGATGGTCGGGGCGGTGATCCTGTACTCGTTCTTCTATCCAGCCGCCTACCGGCACCAGGTGGCCGGCAACCTGCCGGTGCTGGTGGTGGACGAAGACCACAGCGCGACCAGCCGCGAGCTGCTGCGCAAGCTCGACGCACTGCGCGTTGCGCGCGTGGTCGGTCAACCCGCGGACGTCGACAGCGCACGCCGGCAGCTGGAAGCCGGCCATGCCGAAGGGATCGTCGTGATCCCGGCCAATCTGGAGCGCGACATCCTGCGCGGCCACCCGGCCAAGCTGGTACTGCTTGGCAACGGTGCCTACCTGGGCCGCGCCAGCTGGGTGCTGGGCAGCGTGGCTGACGCGCTGGGTGCGTTCGGGCGTGATGCCGTGGTCGGCCAGGCCGCCTTCATGGGCGCACCGCAGGCACCACCGGTCACGCTTGTGCAGCGTCCCCTGTACAACACGCAGGAAGGCTATGGCAGCGCCATCGTTCCCGGCGTGGCCGAGCTGATCGTGCACCAGACGCTGCTGATGGGCATCGGCGTCCTGCTCGGCGGCCGCCGCCTCGCGCTCGGCCGGCGCCTGCGCTTCAACCTGCCGACCCTGGCCGGCATGGCACTGGGCTTCGGCCTGATCGGCCTGTTCGGTCTGTTCTGGTATGCCGGGTTCACTGCCTGGGTGCAGGACTATCCACGCGGAGGCAACCCGCTGGGCCAGCTGCTGGGTGGCACGCTGTTCATCGCGGCGACGGTGGCATTCGGCCTGTTCGTCGGCAGCTTCTTCCGCACCCGCGAACGCGCCTTCCAGTACATCATCGCCACCTCGATCCCGCTGTTCTTCCTCGCCAACCTGTCGTGGCCCTCGGTGATGACGCCACAACCGCTGGTCTGGCTGGCGCAGCTGCTGCCGACCACCTCCGGCATCAACCTGATGGTGCGCCTGAACCAGATGGACGCCAGCCTGGCCGAAGTCAGCCACGAACTGATCACCCTCACCGTCCTGCTGCTGCTCTACGGCAGCCTCGCCACCTGGCGCCTCCTCGCAAAAAAGGGGACGGAGGGGATTAAGTCGTAAGCGGCCGGTTGGGGGGATTGCGACTTAATCCCCTCCGTCCCCTTTTCCCGCAATGAAGAACGCCGGCGCGAGGCCGGCGTTCGAGTACTGCGATGTGGAAGGGGAAAAACGGGGGCCGTCGGCGATCGATCAGCGATAGACGCGTTCGCAGCGGCGCTCGACCACGCGGTCGCCGTTCTTCTGCTGGCTGTTGCCCTGGATCTGGCGGCCCGCCGCACCACCGGCAACAGCACCGGCCACGGTAGCGAGCTTCTTGCCATTGCCGCCGCCCACCTGGTTGCCCAGCAGGCCGCCGATCACCGCGCCAGTGGCCGTACCGGCGATGCGGTTCGGATCGCGCGAGTTGCGCTGCACTTCCACGTTCTTGCAGACCACGCGGCTGCCATCGTTGAATCGGCGTCCTTCATCACGCGGACCATAGGTCTGCGCGCCGGCCACCGACGAAGCCGCCAGCAGGGTGCCCAGCACAAGCAATCGGGTCGAGGTCTTCATGGCCATCTCCTAGGTTCCGGTATGGCGCAAGTGTCCTCCCGCGGCTGGCAACCGGAAGTGAAGTGCGCGTGTCCGCGGCCTCATCGGCCATCGCGCGTTCAGGAAGAAAATCCGCACCCATCACGATCAGCCAGCGTGATGGGCGCCGTCTCCCTGCCGGCATTGCCCTCTGCTAGAACTCTTCCCACCCCCCGGCATTGGCCGCCAGTGTCGGCTCGATGCGCGGCGACAGCGTTGCCGCCCTGCGCACCGGGGTGACCTTCGCGGCCACCGCAGCCTGGGCCGGACGCACGGCTGCAGCCGCCGTTACCGCGCCGGTGCGGAACACCGAAACCGCCTCGGCCAGCAGGTTCGCCTGCTCCTCCATGGAACGCGCCGCAGCACTGGCCTCTTCCACCAGTGCCGCATTCTGCTGCGTGGTCTCGTCCATCTGCACCACCGCCTGGTTCACCTGTTCGATGCCCGAGCTCTGCTCCTGCGAGGCAGCAGAGATATCGGCCATGATGTCGGTCACGCGCTGCACGGAAGCAACGATCTCGCCCATCGTGGTGCCTGCCTGTCGGACCAGCGCCGATCCATCGGCGACCTTGCCAACCGAATCCTCGATCAGCCCCTTGATCTCCTTGGCCGCACCGGCCGAGCGCTGTGCCAGCGTGCGCACCTCACTGGCCACCACCGCAAAGCCCCTGCCCTGCTCGCCGGCACGGGCGGCTTCCACCGCCGCGTTCAACGCCAGGATGTTGGTCTGGAAGGCAATGCCATCGATGACCGAGATGATCTCGGCGATCTTCTTCGACGAGGCCTCGATGGCCGACATCGTGGTGACCACCTGGCCGACCACCTCGCCGCCCTGCGAGGCGACACCGTGCGCACCGATGGCGAGCTGGTTGGCCTGGCGGGCGTGCTCGGCGTTCTGCTTCACGGTGGAGGTCAGTTCCTCCATCGACGCCGCCGTCTCTTCCAGGTTCGCCGCCTGCTGCTCGGTGCGCCGCGACAGATCGGTGTTGCCCGAGGCGATTTCGCCTGCCGCCAGATTGATGCTGGACGCGCTGGCCTGGATGCGCCCGACGATCTGCTTGAGCTGATCGACGGTGGCATTGCAGTCATCGCGCATGCGGGCGAACACGCCGTGGAAGTCACCCTGCATGCGCACGGTGAGGTCACCGCGCGAGATCGCCTGCAGCAGGCTCGACACCTGCACCAGGTTCTGGTCGGTGGTCTGCATCAGGCGATTGAGCCCGGCCACCATGTCGCGGAAATCGTAGGCGAAGCGATCTTCATCGCCGCGCAGGCTGAAGTCGCCCGCCGCCGCGGCCGTCGCCAGCCGGCGGATCTCGCTGTTGATCGCCGACAGGCTGGCCTTGGTCTCGTCCATTGCCTGGGTGATCGCCGCCTTCTCGCCCGGCAGCGGATCCATGTCCACCGACAGGTCGCCACGGGCGTAATGCTTCATCACTTCGATCAGCCGGTTCTGTACCTGCACGTGTGAGCCGACCAGCGCGTTGGTCTCGTGCACCATGCGCCCGTAGTCACCAGGGAAGGCACTCTCGTCCATGCGATAGCTGAGGCTGCCCGCATCGTGCTGGCGGGCCAACTCGCCCTGCGCCGCCATCACCGACTGCAACTGCGCCTGCATGCGCTGCATCGACCTGAGCAGCTGCGTGACCTCATCGTTGCCGGAGGCGTCAATGCTGTTGTCCAGCCGCCCATTGGCGATGCCGTCGGCCAGCTTCACCGCGCCTTCCAGCGGGCGGGTCAGGCTGCGGGTGATGGCCCAGGCGGCTAGCGAGCCCAGTACCAGGCTCAACACGCCGAACACGATCGACAGCGTGCCGGTCCAGGATTCAGTTGAACGGTATTCCTCGCGGCTGCGCTCGGTCAGTGTCTCCTGATGCCGTAGCAGGGTCGAGATCGCTTCGTTCCACGCGGTTGCCAGCCCCTGCTCGGCAAGCAGTTCCTTGGCCGCGCCGTCGAAATCCCCGGCCTTCATGCGCTCGTGAAGATGCCGGGTGGAGGCGTCGGTGGCCTTGCGTGCCGCGTCGATTTTCGCCACCAGGGTATCGCCGGTCGCGTCGCGCGGAATCCTGATGTACCTGGCCCAGATACCGTCGTAGGTCTGCGACAGCTCCTGCGCCTTCTGATAATCCTTGTCGAAATCCTCGCCGCGCTTGATCACCATCAGCCGTCGGTGCATCAACAGCGCGTTGTTGGTATCCAGCATGTCGTTCAACAGCCGCATCTTCACCATGTTGACGTCCACCACTTTCTCGAACTGGGCGGACTTCAGGTGATTTCCGTACAGCGCCAGGCCAACGATGGCCACGATGAACAGCAGCAGCAATCCAAACCCGGCACCCAGCCGGGATCCCACTCGGAGGTTGCGTAAGGCGAGCATCTCAATTCCCTTGATCATGGCCGTACGATCGATGGCGGCGCAGCGCGGGGAAACTTTATGGGTCGATATTATTGTATCGATCCAAATCTCTGGAACTATGCAGACAGGTGTGAAGGACACACTTAATGGAGGTGGTTATTCCTGCCGGGCATATCAATGCACGAGCACATCAATCGCAGTCATCACGCAGCGCTCGCGAGTCGTGACCGCAGAAACCGTCACTTGATGCACGGAGGGGGAGGATGAAGCCCATCGATCCCGGCACCCTTCTGTCCAGAGGAACAACGCGCTGCTTCGCGACTACCGTCAGGGCTGCAATCTGGCATCTGCCATCGCAGGGCCCCGACCCTTGAGTATTTCAACCCTGATGAAGGGGTTCAGACCCCATTACAATCGACTGCCACTGATCTCCCACTTATTGACCTTCAAGTCAATAAAACCGCAGTCATTGAGATTCTCGTCGCTCTGGAAGTAGGAGACGGGAAGGTCATCCCATGCTGCACGGGCCCACGCGCTGCGCTGAGGCAATACGATCGAGGAGTGCATGGAAACTGCGTACTTTCTACTCATGCCTGTCCACGGAAATTGACTCCCAGGACGGGGCGACGGAAATTTCCTCAAGATACCGCTCAAGGTCTCTGAACGGAGAGACCCCTATAGCAGCGAAGGAGAACCACACGGCATCGCACTCGTCGCAGACAAATATCTGAACGCCGCGCGCCTTTACTTGAGCTTTCAACACCTCACCCTGCTCGCAACGGGGACAGATCAAACTACCCCCCACCTCACCGGAGACGCAGATACAACGTTACTGACCATCGCAGAAACAATTTTCCAGACCTTTATTGCCGATGATACAGGAGGAGAATCTATTTCCATCACCCAGCCAGTCATCACTGACAGTGGAAGTTGAACGCGCCCGAGGGGGTCCTGCTGCCGATGGCACCAATCAATGAAGAAGAAGACTTCGGGCGAACTCTCTACCAGCTGATGGCCCTGCTATTGGCGATGGGTCACGTCGTTTTCTTCCCTGCAAACCGGCGCGCGCCACGACGGGAGTGCCGAGCACTTGACTCAGCAAAGAAGTTTGCCAAACCCCAGCATGGGTCCCCAAAGCATCCGGCGCTCAGCCATGTCCAACGCACAGGGAACAACGCTACAGTCGACATATGACGCTCATCCTGCAGATCGAGGGCTGTGCCATTCACGACATCCCCAGCCTGTACGCGGAGATCAACCGCGTGTTCATGGCCGGCGAGGACTGGCAGCTCGGGCCAAGCCTGGACGCCCTGGATGATCTGCTGCATGGCGTCCATGGCGTGTTGGCCGGCCATGAGCGGGCCACGGTGATCTGGAGTGATATCGAGCACAGCCGCGCCGCACTGGGACGAACTACCACATGCCAGTGGCTGCAGTCCAAGCTGGAAGCCCCGGGCACCTTCAACACGCGGACCATTGCGCGCCAGCTGGACGCCCTGCAACAGGGCGAGGGCCCAACCTACTTCGAGATCGTGATGGATATCTTCGCCAGCCACCGGCAGATCACCCTGGTCCCGGCCTGACCTCGTTGCTGTGCGGTACCCGCCTGCCACCGGTGGCGGCAGCCCTGTGCCCCAGCAGTTACCATGGACGGCCCTGTACCCGCTCCGTTGCCGCTGCCCTCCGGCGCGAACGGACGCCCCGGATTCACGAGCCCCATGTCCAAAGAAAAGTCCGCCGAACACACCCCGCTGATGAAGCAGTTCTTCGCAGCCAAGTCCGAGTATCCGGACCTGCTGCTGTTCTTCCGCATGGGCGACTTCTACGAGCTGTTCTACGACGATGCGCGCAAGGCCGCGCGCCTGCTCGACATCACCCTGACCCAGCGTGGCAGCTCCGGCGGCGCGCCGATTCCGATGGCCGGCGTGCCGGTACATGCCTATGAAGGCTACCTGGCGCGGTTGGTGGCGCTGGGCGAGTCGGTGGCGATCTGCGAGCAGATCGGCGACCCGGCGCTGGCCAAGGGCCTGGTCGAACGCAAGGTGGTGCGCATCGTCACCCCCGGCACCGTCACCGACGAAGCGCTGCTGGACGAACGCCGCGACACCCTGCTGATGGCGCTGTCGCGCACGAAGCAGGGCTACGGCCTGGCCTGGGCCGACCTGGCCGGTGGCCGCTTCCTGGTCAATGAAGTCGAGACCGACGACGCGCTGGAAGCCGAACTGGCCCGACTGGAGCCGGCCGAGCTGCTGGTGCCCGACGAGGAGAACTGGCCCGACTTCCTGCGCCACCGCACCGGCGTGCGCCGCCGTGCGCCGTGGCTGTTCGACGCGGACAGCGGCCGCCGCCAGCTGCTGAACTTCTTCAAGCTGCACGATCTGAGCGGCTTCGGTATCGATGACAAGCCACGTGCCACCGCCGCCGCCGGCGCCCTGCTCGGTTATGTCGAGGAAACCCAGAAGCAGCGCCTGCCGCACCTGACCTCGATCGCGATGGAAACCGCCGCCGAGGCGATCGCGATGAACGCCGCCACCCGCCGCCACCTGGAACTGGATACGCGCGTCGACGGCGATACCCGCAATACCCTGCTGGGCGTGCTCGACAGCACGGTGACGCCAATGGGCGGGCGCCTGCTGCGCCGGTGGCTGCACCGCCCGCTGCGCCTGCGCGAGGTGCTGGTGCAGCGCCACCATGCGGTGGAAACCCTGATCGATCGCGGCAGCGATGCCGACATCCGCGAACAGTTCCGCCGCCTCGGCGACCTGGAACGCATCCTGACCCGCGTCGCACTGCGTTCGGCGCGCCCGCGTGATTTCTCCACCCTGCGCGATGGCCTGGGCCTGCTGCCGGCGGTGCGCGAAGTGCTGGCGCCGCTGGATTCACCGCGCCTGCAGGCACTGCATGCCGCCTTGGGCGAGCACGACGCGTGCGCACAGCTGCTGGCCAGCGCCATCGCCGAAATGCCGCCACTGAAGCTGAGCGACGGCGGCGTGCTGGCCGATGGCTTCGATGAAGAGCTGGACGAGCTGCGCCGCCTGTCCACCCATGCCGACCAGTTCCTGGTTGACCTGGAACTGCGCGAGCGCGAGAGCAGCGGCATTCCCACCCTGAAGGTGGGCTACAACCGCGTGCACGGCTACTACATCGAAATCAGCAAGGGCCAGTCCGATCGCGCGCCGGTGCACTACACCCGCCGCCAGACGCTGACCAATGCCGAGCGTTACATCACCGAAGAACTGAAGGCATTCGAGGACAAGGTGCTGTCCGCGCGCGACCGTTCGCTGTCGCGCGAGAAGTACCTGTACGAGCAGCTGCTGGACACCCTCGGCGAACAGCTGGAACCGTTGAAGCAGTGCGCCGCTGCGCTGAGCGAACTGGACGTGCTGGCCGCCTTCGCCGAACGCGCGCAGGCGCTGGACTGGTCGCGGCCGGAACTTGAAACGGCACCGTGCCTGAAGATCGAGCGTGGCCGCCATCCGGTGGTCGAGGCGGTGCGCGAGCAGCCGTTCGAACCCAACGATCTGGATCTGCATCCGGACCGCCGCATGCTGGTCATCACCGGTCCGAACATGGGTGGTAAATCGACCTACATGCGGCAGAACGCGCTGATCGTGCTGCTGGCCCACATCGGCAGCTTCGTGCCGGCCAGCCGGGCGCTGATCGGCCCGATCGACCGCATCCTGACCCGCATCGGCGCCGGTGACGACCTCGCCCGCGGGCAGTCGACCTTCATGGTCGAGATGGCCGAGACCAGCTACATCCTGCACCACGCCACCGCGCATTCGCTGGTGCTGATGGACGAGATCGGCCGTGGCACGTCCACCTACGACGGCCTGGCGCTGGCCGACGCGGTGGCCCGCCACCTGGCCTACCAGAACCGCTGCTACACGCTGTTCGCCACCCACTACTTCGAGCTGACCGCGCTGGCCGACGAGCAGCACGAGGGCGGCCGCAGCGGCATCGCCAACGTGCACCTGGATGCCGTCGAGCACGGTGAAGCGCTGGTGTTCATGCACGCCGTTAAGGACGGCCCGGCCAACCGCAGCTTCGGCCTGCAGGTGGCCGCACTGGCCGGCCTGCCGCGCGCCACCGTGGCGCAGGCGCGCCGTCGACTGGCCGAGCTGGAACAGCGCGGCGGTGAGAGCCATGCCGCCGAGCTGGCGCCGCAGGCATTGGATGCACCGCAGCAGTTCGGCCTGTTCGCGGCGCCGTCGAACAAGGCACAGGAAGCACTGGCCGCCATCGATCCGGACGAACTGACGCCGAAGCAGGCACTGGAAGCGCTGTACCGACTGAAAGCACTGCTGTAACCGCAGCACGCACCCCTGGCTTCCCGCCGCCACGCGGGAGGCCTATCGAAGATCCGGCAAATCTTATTCTTCGTTTCAATTGACAGAAACTATCAAACTGAACGGATCATTCGATTATTCATTTCATCTGGCCCTAGCTAAAGTCGAGTGAAGATGTTCCATCCCGTCTTCACCCGCAGGAGCCAGCCATGAGCCAGTCCGATAACAACAGCCCGAAATGTCCGTATCACACCGCGCCGTCGCCTGCGGAAGGCGCCCAGCAGCAGCGCGAGCTGAGCACTACCCCGAAGCAGAAGCACGGCGATGAACCGGTCACGCCGATGACCACGGCCTTCGGCGCACCGGTGGTGGACAACCAGAACAGCAAGACCGCCGGCCCGCGTGGCCCGCTGCTGATGGAAGACGTGTGGCTGCTGGAAAAGCTGGCCAACCTCAACCGCGAGATCATTCCCGAGCGCCGCATGCACGCCAAGGGCTCGGGCGCATTCGGCACCTTCACCGTCACTCACGACATCAGCAAGTACACCCGCGCCAAGCTGTTCGAGAAGGTCGGCAAGCAGACCGAGATGTTCGCCCGCTTCACCACGGTGGCCGGCGAGCGTGGCGCCGCCGACGCCGAACGTGACATCCGCGGCTTCGCCCTGAAGTTCTACACCGAAGAAGGCAATTGGGACCTGGTCGGCAACAACACGCCGGTGTTCTTCCTGCGCGACCCGCGCAAGTTCGCCGACCTCAACAAGGCCGTCAAGCGCGACCCGCATACCAACCTGCGCAGCGCACGCAACAACTGGGATTTCTGGACGCTGCTACCCGAAGCCCTGCTGCAGGTGACCGTGGTGATGAGCGACCGCGGCATTCCGCGCAGCTTCCGCCACATGCACGGTTTCGGCTCGCACACCTACAGCTTCACCAACGCCGACAGCGAGCGCTTCTGGGTGAAGTTCCACTTCGTCAGCCAGCAGGGCATCGAATCGCTGACCGACGCGCAGGCGCAGATCCTGGTCGGCCATGACCGCGAAAGCCACGGCCGCGACCTGTTCGCCGCGATCGAGAAGGGCGACTTCCCGAAGTGGAAACTGTTCATCCAGGTCATGCCGGAACTGGAGGCGGAAACCTACCGCATCCATCCGTTCGACCTGACCAAGGTGTGGCCGAAGAGCGACTACCCGCTGATCGAAGTGGGCCAGTTCGAACTGAACCGCAATCCGGTCAACTGGTACCAGGACGTGGAGCAGTCAGCGTTCGCGCCGAGCAACCTGGTGCCGGGTATCGGCCCGTCGCCGGACAAGATGCTGCAGGCGCGCCTGTTCGCCTACTCCGATGCGCAGCGCTACCGCCTGGGCGTGAACCACCACCAGATTCCGGTGAACGCGGCGCGCTGCCCGGTGCACAGCAACCACCGCGACGGTGCGATGCGCGTGGACGGCAACTACGGCGGCCTGCCGCACTACGAGCCCAACAGCTACGGCCAGTGGCAGGAACAGCCGCAGTACCGCGAACCGCCGATGAAGATCCGGGGCGACGCCGACTTCTGGAACTTCCGTGAGGACGACGCCGACTACTTCAGCCAGCCCGGTGCGCTGTTCCGCAGCTACAACCAGGCACAGAAGGAGCGACTGTTCGCCAACACCGCCCGTGCCCTGGGCGATGCGCCGGACTTCATCAAGCAGCGCCACATCGACAACTGCAGCAAGGCCGACCCGGCCTATGGCGCTGGTGTTGCCGCGGCGCTGAAGGCGCTGGCCAGCCAGCCGACCGATCCGTTCAAGCCGGCCCAGCCGGAAGCGGACTTCCCCACCGCGACCCCGGGCGCCGAAGACATTGAGCTCTGATCGCCCTGCCCCGTGAACGCCACGCCGCCTCCCCGTGAGGCGGCGTCGCCGTTTTAACGGTCTGCGTCGTACCTTCTGCACGCCCAACCCCAATCAAGGATTCCGCAGATGAGCCTGACCGACGAACTTCTCGCCAAATTGCAGGGCGCCCCGCTGCAGCAGGTATCGCAGCAGCTCGGCATCAGCGATACCCAGGCCTCCGGTGCGATCAGTGCCGCGCTGCCGGTGCTGATGGGCGCGCTGGGCAACAACGCCTCGCAGCCGCAGGGCGCACAGGCGCTGCTCGGCGCACTGCAGAACAACCACAGCGGCCTGGACCTGGGCAGCGTGCTCGGCTCGGTACTGGGCGGCGGTGGCGGTGGCGCCGCCAGCGACGGTGCCGGCATCCTCGGCCACATCTTCGGCGGCAGCCAGCAGAAGGTGGAAACCGGCCTGGCCCAAGCCACCCAGCTCGACAGCGGCCGTACCAGCCAGCTGCTGCAGATCCTCGCACCGATCGTGATGGCCTTCCTCGCCCAGCGCCTCGGTGGTGGCCAGGCCGATGCCGGCTCGCTCAGCCAGGCCCTCGGCCAGGAGAAGCAGCAGGTGCAGCAACAGGGCGGCCTTGCCGGCGGCCTGCTTGGCAGCGTGCTGGACCAGGACGGTGACGGCCAGCTCGGCGTGGGCGATCTGCTGAAGATCGGCGGCAGCCTGCTGGGCGGCAAGCGCTGAGCCAAGGCGGCGCCGGACCCGGTCTGGCGCCCTGCAACTTACAACGCGTCGATATCGCCGAGCGCGCGGATCAACCGCCGTGCGCGTTTGTCCGGCTTGTGCTCCGGCGGCTGGAAACCATCGCGTGCGGCGATGCGCAGCGCCCGCTGCTCGGCGCGGCGGGCCCTGGAGGCCTCACTCTCGGCATACAGCTGCTGCGCCGCCGGCGCCGGCCCGCGCTGATCGCTCAGCCCCAGCACCTGGATCTCGAAATGCTCCTCGCCGCGATCCACCTGCAGCTGCTCGCCGACGCGCACCGCGCGTGAGGATTTCGGGCGCTGCCCAGCCACGCTGACCTTGCCGGTCTCGATGGCCTGCTTGGCCAGGCTGCGGGTCTTGAAGAAACGGGCCGCCCACAGCCAGATGTCCAGGCGGACACTGGGCGGCAGCGGGGAAAGCTCGGTCATCGGTAGGGACTACTCCGTTCGCTTGTTCAGGGGACGCGGGTTGTCGGGGTCGGTGCGGCAGCCGCTGCCCCCGATCAGGGTGGGTACGCCGGCAGAAAGATCCTGGCGCTGGCTGCCGACCAGGCACTCGGGCCGGTCGGTGGGCCGCACCTGGGTATCGCCCAGCCGGTCACCTGTCGAACATGCGGCCAGTACGACGCTGATCAAGGCCAGCGCCAGGCTCCACTTCACCTGCAGTCGTTGATGCATTGCCACATCCCGCAAACCGGCTTGGTGCTAGTGTGCGCCTCCCGGGATTCGATCACCACTCCATGGCCAAAGCGCCGCTTGACCTGACCTCCGGCCCGATCGGCCGCAATCTCCTGCTGTTTTCCCTGCCGATCCTGGCAGGCAACATCGCGCAGTCGCTGAACGGTTCGGTGAATGCGGTCTGGGTCGGGCGCTTCCTCGGTGAGGCGGCACTGACCGCCACCGCGAACGCCAACAACATCATGTTCTTCCTTATCGGCTCGGTGTTCGGCTTCGGCATGGCTTCGACCATCCTGATCGGACAGGCGATCGGCGCGCGCGACATCGCGCAGGCGCGGCGCGTGGTCGGCACCAGTGCCACCTTCTTCATCGGCCTGTCGGTGATCATCGCCATCGCCGGCTGGTTCATGGCCCATCCGCTGCTGGCAGCGATGGGCACGCCGGCCGCCTCGCTGCCATTGGCCGAGGCCTACCTGCAGATCATCTTCCTGGCGATGCCGACTCTGTACGCGTTCGCCTTCCTCACCGCCGCCCTGCGCGGTGCCGGTGATTCGCGCACGCCGTTCCGCTTCCTGATGGTATCGGTGGCACTGGACATCGTGCTGAACCCGGTACTGATCTTCGGGATGGGGCCCTTCCCCGCGCTGGGCATCGCCGGCTCGGCCTGGGCCACGCTGGTCGCGCAGACGTTGTCGCTGGCCGGCCTGCTGCTGTACATGCGGCACAAGCGCCACACCCTGTGGCTGGGCCGCGCCGACCTGCGCTTGTTCAAGCTCGACATGACCATCCTCAAGGCGCTGGTGGTCAAGGGCGTGCCGATGGGCCTGCAGATGGTGCTGATTTCGCTGTCGGTGATCCTGCTGATGACCATGGTCAACCAGTACGGCACCGACACCGGCGCCGGCTACGGTGCTGCCCTGCAGCTGTGGAACTACCTGCAGATGCCGGCGATGGCGATCGGTGCGGCGTGTTCTTCGATGGCCGCACAGAACGTCGGTGCGCAGCGCTGGGACCGCGTGCGCGGTACCGCACGCCAGGGCGTGCTGTTCAACTTCCTGCTGACCGGCGCGCTGATCCTGCCGTTGGTTGTGTTCGATCGCCAGCTGCTGGCGCTGTTCCTGCCGCCGGCCAGCCAGGCGCTGGACATCGCCCGCCACCTCAACCATGTGGTGATCGGCTCGTTCCTGTTCTTCGGCGTCAGCTTCGTGATCTCCGGCGTGGTGCGCTCCACCGGCGCGGTGATTCCGCCACTGCTGATCCTGGCCGGCTCGCTGTGGGGCGTGCGCGTGCCGTTCGCCGAACTGCTGCAGCCGTACTGGGGCGCCGATGCAATCTGGTGGAGCTTCCCGGTCAGCTCGCTGGTGTCGATGCTGCTGTCGCTGGCGTATTACCGCTGGGGCGGCTGGCGCAAGGCGAAGATGATGGGCAGGCCCTCGCATGCCGAAGAACTGGCGACGCCGTCGGAGATTCCGGCCTGTCCGCCGTCGCCGGTGGCCGACCCGGATGCCGCACCGCCACGGTAGTGCCGGCCGCCGGCCGGCAACCTCATGGACCGGCCAATGACAAGGTAGTGCCGGCCGCTGGCCGGCAACCTCACACCTCTCCAGCAGCATCGCGCAACAGCCGGCCAGCGGCCGGCTCTACCGTTTCTTTTTCGCCGCATTGAACGCCGCCGCTGCGCGCAGCAGCGCCTTGAACGCAGCGGCATCCGGCATCGCACCTTCATGGATGTCGATCGCACGCCGCGTGTTGCCCTCCAGGCTGGCGTTGAACAGGCCCTTCGGGTCCGCCAGCGCCGCACCGTTGGCGAAGGTCAGTTTCACTACCTGCTTGTAGGTTTCGCCGGTGCACAGGATGCCGTTGTGCTCCCACACCGGTGTACCGCGCCACTTCCAGGCTTCCTGCACGTCCGGCAGCGCTTCATGGATCAATGCACGCACGCGTGCCAGCGTTTCGCCGCGCCAGTCTCCCAGCTCGGCGATGCGTGCATCGATCAGTTCGGCCGCCGGTGTTCCGGCATCGGCCGGGTTGGGGGCATGCGTAGCCATCAGGAGCTCTCGTCGGGAAAGGAATGAGAAAGTCGGGGTTACATGCGCTCGCCGGGCAACGCGGCGGCCTGGCGCACCCAGTCGAGGAACTGTGCCTCATCCAGCGCGCCATCCTGTGCGATATGCAGGTAGCGCGTATCGGCACTCCTGGACGGCTCGGGCGGCATCGGCTTCAGCACCGCGCCACGAAAGAACGCCACCTTGATGTAGCGGGTGAAGCAATGGAAGCTGAGAAACCAGCCTTCGCCCGGCGCCACCGCATACATCGGCGAGTTCCACTTCACCGCCTTGTGCACGCCGGGTACGGCCCGTTCGATCAACGCATCCAGCTGTGCGCCGACCGGGCGTTTCCAGTCCGGCATGGCGGCGATGTATGCCTGCACCGGAGCATCGCCCTCGCCCTTGGCGATCCGGGGGTTGCCGCCGGACAACAGCGTGGGCGCGGTGGAAGGTGCGGTTCGCTTGGCAGGCATCGCACGGCACGTCCATCGGGATGAAACCGCAGCCTAGCGCGGCCCGTAGCCAGCGGTCACGGCGCAGTGCGCCATCGGCTCAGTCCGCCTGCCGCGCCCGGAACTGGCGCCAATCCGGCAGCTTGCGGTGGCGGCGCAGCGAGCGCATCAGCGCCGCCATCACAAGGCCGAACAGCGCGCCGGCCACCAGACCGGCCACCAGCAACAGCACCAGCGGACGTTCGCTGCCCTGCCACAGCATCAGCCACATCAGCGCGGTCCAGAACAGCCCGAACAGCAGGCCCTGCACCAACGCGTTGGTGCCAAAGCCGGCCAGGATCGGTGGCGGCAGTGCGATGCCCAGGCGCCACAACAGGCGATGCAGCAACGGCGCCGATTGCACGCGTGCCAGCCCCTTGCCGTCGAGGAAGCGCAACGCCGACTGGATCACGGCCGGATAGCGAAGGTTGATGTCGTTCATCACCTGATCGTGGCCGATGCGATGCCGGAAACGCAAACGGCCACCCGAAGGTGGCCGTCGCGGCAACAACCGAAGTTGTTTATCAGGCCTTGTCGGCCAGACGGGCAGCCTTGGCGGCAGCAGCGGCAGCCAGGTCTTCCTTGATGCGGGCAGCCTTGCCTTCCAGGCCACGCAGGTAGTACAGCTTGCCGGCGCGGACCTTACCACGACGCTTCACTTCGACCGAGTCGATGATGGCGCTGTGGGTCTGGAAAACGCGCTCGACGCCGTAGCCGTGCGAGATCTTGCGGACGGTGAACGAGGAGTTCAGGCCGGCGTTCTTGGTGGCGATGACGACGCCTTCGTAGGCCTGCACGCGCTCGCGGCTGCCTTCCTTCACCTTCACGTTGACGACAACGGTGTCGCCCTGGCTGAACTTCGGCAGTTCACGGGTGATCTGGGCGGATTCGAATTCCGCGACGATGGACTTGTTCAGCTTGCTCATGGGTTACACCGATTCTTGTTCGGGTGGGCGTGTCGTATCGACAACGTAGGCTCATGCAGTCACCGGACTGTGCTGCACGTTTGTTTTGGGTACTGCGCGCGCCGACCAGGGCCGACGGGAATTGGCCATGATAGCCGATAAAGCCGACCCTGCGCTAGGGGCTGGCCTTCTGGTTCCGGGCCTGACGGCCCTGCTCCAGCAGTTTGCGGTCGGCCTTGCCCAGTGCCTGTTCATCCAGCAGGTCCGGGCGCCGCTCGGCGGTCCGGAGCAGCGACTGCTGGCGGCGCCAGGCGGCGATGGCCGCGTGGTTGCCCGAGCGCAGCACGTCCGGCACGTCACCCAGCGGGTGCTGGGCCGGCTGGCTGTAATGCGGGCAGTCGAGCAGGCCGAGGTCGCCCTCGAAGCTGTCCTGCGCCGCCGATTCGGCGTCGTTCAGGGCACCGTCCTGCAGGCGGGCCACGGCGTCGATGATCACCGCCGCGCCCAGTTCCCCCCCGGACAGCACGTAGTCGCCGAGGGAGATCTCCTCGTCGACATTGGCCTCCAGGAAACGCTCGTCGATGCCCTCGTAGCGGCCGCAGAGCAGGACCACGCGCGGCAGCGCCGCCAGTTCCCGAACCTTGGCCTGGGTCAGCGACGCCCCCTGCGGGCTGAGGTAGATCACCCGCGCCGGGGTCGGATCGGCCTCACGGATCGCCTGCAGGCAGGCCTGCAGCGGCTCGATCAGCATCACCATGCCCGGGCCACCACCGAACGGACGGTCGTCCACGCGGCGGTAGTTGCCTTCGGCGTAATCACGGGGGTTCCAGCCGTGCAGGCTGAACAGCCCCTTCTCCTGCGCGCGCCCGACCACGCCCAGTCCGGCGGACTGGGCGAGGAACTCGGGGAACAGGGTGATGACGTCGAAACGCATGCTCACGCTCAGAACTCGGGATCCCAGTCGACCACGACCAGGTTGGCCTCGAAGTCGACCGACTTGACGAAGTCCGGCTGCACGAACGGAATCATCCGCTCGCGGTCACCGCGGACCACCACCACGTCGTTGGCTCCGGTGCTGAACAGGTGCGAGACCTGGCCCAGGGCAACGCCCTCGGTGGTCTTCACGTCCAGGCCTTCCAGGTCCACCCAGTAGTACTCATCGGGCTTCGGTGGCGGCAATGCACTGCGGGCCACGTAGATCTCGGTGCCGTGCATCGCTTCGACGGTATCGCGGTCCTCGACGCCGGGGAAACGGGCGACCAGGTGCTTGCCGCTGTCGCGGCCACGCACGCCTTCAATCGTGGTTTCCACGCCGGACGGGCTGCGCACGATCCACGGCTGGTAACGGAAAATGGCGGAACGTGGCTCGGTCCAGGACTCGAGCTTGATTTCGCCGCGCACACCAAAAGCGCCGACAACCCTGCCCAGCAGGATGCGGCGCTCGATATCTTTCATCTGCTTCAACCAAGAGGGCCACGCCGAAGCGTGGCCCGTCAGGATCAGGCCGCAGCGGCCTGGGACTTGGTCGCTTCCTTGATCAGGTTGCGGACCTTGTCGGTCGGCTGGGCGCCGTTCTTGACCCAATGGTCAACGCGGGCCAGGTCCAGCTCGATGCGCTTCTCGGCGCCCTGGGCAACCGGGTTGTAGAAGCCAACGCGCTCGATGTTGCGGCCGTCGCGCGCGCTGCGCACGTCGGTGACGATGATGTGGTAGAACGGACGCTTCTTGGCGCCGCCGCGGGTCAGTCGAATCTTGACCATGGTGTTTTTCCTATTGCCCAGTCGCCAGGATGGCGAGGTAAGCGGGCGATTATAGCGGCAGAGCCCGGCCGAGCCAACCCCGGGGGAACTCGCCCGGGGTCAGAACCCTTTTGCGCCGCAAAAGGGATCTGACCCCAATCTGTCCCAAGGCACCGCCGCCAGCACTGCCCTGCCCCGTTCAGCCAAGGCCTGCGAGCCAGACAGCACGTGGCCATCGATGGCGTCCAGCGCCCATAGGCCGCTGGCGTTGCAGGCAAAAGCGGCCTTCACACTGTCCAGTTCAGCCAGCGCCAACGGCCGCGTCAACTGTGCGCCGGGCCAATGCTGCTTCAGCAACGTTTCGGCGGTCCCGCGCAGGGCCGGCGCCTGCGGCCAGAGCAGCCGTTCACCATCGTGCACGGCCAGGTTCCAGGTGCTCCCTTCACTCACGTCGCCATCGGCGGTTACGAACAGCACATCGTCGAATCCTTGCGCCATCGCCGCGCGCCGCTCGGCAAACAGGCCAAATGTGCCCACATGCTTGATCTGCGGCATTTCGCGCTGCCAGGCCACGCTGCGCACGCGCTTGGGCGCGGCCAGGGCCACCGGCGCTGAAACTACCACCAGCACGTCCACCGGCACGGCCGCCAGCGGATTGCGGAAATCGAAGCGGCGCGAGTACACCGTCACCCGCAGCGAGGCATCGGCCAGGCCGGCCTGCCGCAGCGCCTGCGCCATCCACGCCTGCACCTGCACCGTGTCCAGTTCGCTGCCGAACAGTTCGCGCGTGGCCTGCGACAGCCGCGCCAGATGGAGGTCCAGCCCCTGCACTGCACCACCACGCACCTGCAGCGAGGTGAAGTGGCCGTAGTTCACCAGCGCCGGCAGCAGGTCCGCCACCTGCGCCGGCTGGCCATTGCAGGTGACCCTCATCGCAGCAGCGCCTGCGCCTGTTCCCACATGCCGCGCAGCACGTCGGCGGCCGGCTGTGCAGGCGCCATCCACGCCGACTGCCCGGCCCAGGCCTGCATCGCCGCCAGGCGATTTTCCTGCACGGCCTGCTTGCGCATCGGCGCGGTCAGGCCACGCTGCACCGGGTACGGGCGCGGCGCAGGGGCGCCTTCGGCAGCAGCGGCGCGAACATACGCGGTCGCCAGGCCACGGCCAAGGCGGCCGCTGAACGCGCGCGTCGGCCAGGTATCTTCCGGTTCGCTGGCGGCCAGCCCATCGGCCCACGCCGACGCGATCGCCGCCTCGGGCGTGCGCAGGAAGGCGGTGCCGATCTGGACGGCGCTGGCCCCCAGGGTGAGTGCGGCAGCAATGCCACGGCCATCGGCGATGCCACCGGCAGCGATCACCGGAATCTGCAGGTGATCGGCCAGGCGCGGCAACAGCGCGAACAGCCCGACCAGCTGGCGTTCGGCCATTGCCGGATCAAACGCACCGCGATGGCCACCGGCCTCCATGCCCTGCGCCACCACGGCGTCGGCACCGGCGTCCTGTGCGGCACGCGCTTCGGACAAGGTGGTCGCGCAGGCGATCCAGGCAATGCCGGCGTCCTTCAGCTGCTGCACGTGGCGCGGCAGCAGCACGCCCATGATGGTCGACGCCACCGCCGGGCGTGCCGCAAGCAACGCAGCGAACTGTTCTTCGAAATCGGCAGGCGTGGCGTCGGCGGCGCTGGCCGGCACGTCCGGGCCCCACTGCGCGAGGAAAGCGCGGCTGGCGGCCTCGGCAGCGACATCACGGCTCGGTGCGGGGTCCGGCAGCCACAGGTTCACCTGCGCCGGGCCGGTGGAGGTCGCGCGGAAGTCCTCCATCCAGCGACCGATATCGGCCGACGACGACAGCACCGCGCCCATCGCCCCCATGCTGCCGGCATTGGCCAGCGCGGCGGACAACGGTACGGGGCAGGCACCGGCCATCGGTGCCAGCAGGATCGGAACGGAAATGCCAAAGCGCCGGCAGAACGCCTCGACGCGGGAAGTTACAGCGGAACTCTGCATGACGGCCCATCGTTTCGGACAGGCCCCCATGGTGCGCGCGGGACAGGGGAAGAGTCGAGCCTGCTGCTGCGCGCCGCCGCCCGAGCGTGAGCTCGGGCGCTACATCACACTGCGGACGGGGCCGTCATCAACGGAACGGCATGCCGCGGCCGCCCATGGCGCCCATCATGCCCTTCATGCTGCGCAACATGCCCTTCATGCCACCGCCGGCCATCTTGCTCATCATCTTTTCCATCTGCATGTACTGCTTCATCAGCTTGTTGACGTCGGCCGGGGTCACGCCCGAACCCTTGGCGATGCGCGCGCGGCGCGAGCCGTTGAGCAGGTTCGGGTTGCGCCGTTCCTTCTTGGTCATCGAGCTGATGATGGCGATCATGCGCGGCACTTCCTTGCCCTGGCTGACCTGCTGCTTCAGGTGGTCGGGGATGTTGCCCAGGCCCGGCAGCTTGTCCATCAGGCCGCCGATGCCGCCCATGTTCTGCATCTGCTCCAGCTGGTCGCGCATGTCGTTCAGGTCGAACTTCTTTCCCTTCGCGACCTTCTCGGCCAGCTTGGCGGCCTTGTCCTTGTCGACCTGCTGCTCCACCTGCTCGACCAGCGACAGCACGTCGCCCATGTCGAGGATGCGGCTGGCGATGCGGTCCGGATGGAACACGTCCAGGCCTTCCGGCTTTTCGCTGACACCGACGAACTTGATCGGCTTGCCGGTGATGTAGCGCACGCTCAGCGCGGCACCGCCACGGGCGTCACCGTCGGTCTTGGTCAGCACCACGCCGGTCAGCGGCAGCGCATCACCGAAGGCCTTGGCGGTGTTGGCCGCGTCCTGGCCGGTCATGGCGTCGACCACGAACAGGGTTTCGGCCGGGTTCACGGCAGCGTGCAGGGCCTTGATCTCGGCCATCATCGCTTCGTCGATGGCCAGGCGGCCGGCGGTATCGACCAGCAGTACGTCGACGAACGACTTGCGGGCATCGTCGATGGCGGCGCGGACGATGGCTTCCGGCTTCTGGTCGGCGCTGGACGGGAAGAACAGCACGCCCACCTGCTCGGCCAGGGTCTTCAGCTGCTCGATCGCGGCCGGACGGTAGACGTCGGCCGAGACCACCATCACCTTCTTCTTGCGCTTTTCCTTCAGGTGCTTGGCCAGCTTGCCCACCGTGGTGGTCTTGCCGGCGCCCTGCAGGCCCGCCATCAGGATGATCGCCGGAGCGGGCACATTGAGGTTCAGGTCGCTGGCCTCGGCACCCATCACCGCGGTCAGCTCGTCGCGCACGACCTTGATCAGGGCCTGGCCCGGGGTCAGCGACTTCAGCACTTCCTGGCCAACCGCGCGCACCTTGATGCGCTCGATCAGGGCCTGCACCACCGGCAGCGCGACGTCGGCTTCGAGCAGCGCGATGCGTACTTCGCGGGTCGCCTCGCGGATGTTCTCCTCGGTCAGGCGGCCGCGGCCACGCAGGCGCTCGATGGTGCCGGAAAGGCGCTGGGTCAGGGACTCGAACATGCGGCGCAACCTGTCTGAAAGCGGGGGACAATAAGGCAGACAGTATAACGGGTCCGGCTGTCCGCCCGGACTGCGACCACCGGGCCGTCGCCAGCATCACAGGGGTATGCGAAACTGCAACGATGACAATCGTTCTCATCGCCGTCCTGCTCTACCTGGCTGCCAGTGCCCTGCTGGTGCGCGCGCTCGGCCGCGATGAAAGCACCGGCTCCCCCACCTGGCTGTGGCCGGCCCTGCCAGCGATGCTGCTGCATGGCGGTTACCACGTGATGGTGGCGATGCGCACCAACGGCGGGCCGGACATGCACTTCTTCGCCGCGCTGTCGCTGGTCGGCCTGGGCA
Organism: Stenotrophomonas sp. CASM110; assembly: GCF_049384345.1. Lineage (NCBI taxonomy): Bacteria > Pseudomonadati > Pseudomonadota > Gammaproteobacteria > Lysobacterales > Lysobacteraceae > Stenotrophomonas > Stenotrophomonas sp. CASM110. The sequence continues at coordinate 54,525 of NZ_JBMRGI010000002.1, read as the reverse complement.
TGGCCTGGCTGACCTCGCTGGTGGGCGCGCGCGGCCGCATGTCGGCGCTGGGCGTGGTGGTGTTCCCACTGGCCGCGGTACTGCTTCTGGCCTATCACGGCTACGGCCACGAGCCGAGCAAGGTGCTGGGCTGGCGCCTGGCCAGCCATGCCTGGCTGGCGCTGCTGGCCTACGCCACGCTGAGCATCGCCGCGCTGCTGGCGATCATGCTGTGGCTGCAGGAACGCGCGCTGCGCCGCCGTGAGTTCCGCCCGTGGCTGCGCGCGCTGCCACCGCTGGCCGACCTGGAATCGCTGCTGTTCCGGGTGATCACGGTCGGCTTCGCGCTGCTGACCCTGACCCTGGTCACCGGCGTGCTGTTCGTCGACGACCTGCTGGCGCAGAAGCTGGTGCACAAGACCGTGCTGAGCGTGCTGTCGTGGATCGTGTTCGGCGTGCTGCTGGTCGGACGCCGTCGTTACGGCTGGCGCGGCATGAAGGCGGTGCACTGGACGCTGGCGGCAATGCTGTTGCTGCTGCTGGCGTTCTTCGGCAGCCAGTTCGTGATCGAACTGGTGTTCGGGCATTCGCGATAAAGGCATGCCGACCAACGGTCGGCACCCACCCAACATCACCGGGTAGTGCCGGCCGCTGGCCGGCAACTGGACCGCACCCTGCGTGGATGCTGCCGCCGGTCAGGGCACCGGCTGCGCCAGGATCTTCCGCACCGAACGGCCGCTGTTGGTGAGGATGTCATCGACCTGCCAGCAGCCCTGGCCCTGGCGCACCATCGGCAGACGGGTCACGTAGGCCTTCTTCCATACCGCATAGCGCATCTCGACCTGGCCGGCAGTGGCCGAGGCCTCTTTCCAGCGGTAACGCACCGGGGTTTCAATGTCGCCGTCCTGCGCATCCAGCCACGGGTCGGAATCGATCGTGCAGATGCCCTCTTCGCGCTGCTGGCAGGCACGCTCGCCACGCAGTGCCTTGCCGAACGCCGGGCTGACCAGCGCGGGCGGTGGCTCCAGCAGGTCACCATTGTCGGTCGTGGCTTCGAAGAAGGCACGGGCAACGGCCATGGGCTCTTGGCAGGCCGGTGCGGCCTGCACGGTGGGGGCCAGCAGCAGCCCGGCGATCACGAACATCCCTGTCTTTCGCATGTATTCCATTCCCTGGGGGTGATGATGATCCGTTGTAGAGCCGAGCCCATGCTCGGCTGCTTTCCGCGTGGGCCGAGCGCAGGCTCGGCTCTACAGGAGCGTGCAGCTTACAGCCCGTAACGCTCGATCACGTCCAGATGCGGCTGGCGATCCTGGTCACAGGCTTCAGCCAGGCGCAGCCAGCAATGCGGATGCGGCCACGTCGCGGTGTGCTGCTGGAGGAAGCGGTGCAGCGCCAGCGGCGCATGGTCCTGCGGCTGGGCGACGGTGAACAGCAGGCCGGGCAGCGTGCCCTCCTCCCTGTCGGGGTCGGTGACGGTGTAGTCCGGGCGGCTGTGCGACCACACCTTCCAACCCTGCGCTTCGGCCGCCTCGACGAAGGCATTCCACGCCTCTTCGCCCGGGTGCGCGCCATCGATCATCCAGCTGCGGGCGAAGCCGCCGCGCTCCAGCACATGCACCTGCGCATAGGTCGGGATGAAATGCTCGCGCGCTTCCTCCTCCTCGGGTGCCGGATGCACCAGTGCGGCATCGAACACCACCCAGTCGCCCACCTGCTGGGCGCGGTTGGACGGCGCATTCTCGACGATGCGCGCGGTCACCGGTCCGCTGCGGCGGGCGTAGTACTCCATCGGCTCGCCGTTCTCTTCGCTGCGGATGATCACCCAGCCCCACGGTTCCTCGACCACGCCCTCGTGGCTGGACAGCTCCATGCCAATCGCCGCGGCCGAGCGGCGCACCGCGTCCCAGTCGCGCGCCGCGCTGGCCGCACTCATGTGGTCCCAATGCGCGGCGTTCGGCTCGTCCAGCAGCTCCACCAACTGCGCATAGCAGGCCTGGGCCTCGCTGAAGCGGCCGGTTTCCATGTACATGCGCGCCAGCGTGCCGCGCGCGCCGTGCGAGCCCGGAGACAGCTCCAGAAGCGATCGGGCCGCCTGCTCCAGCGCCGGCCAGTCGGACACCCGGCGTGCGCGCTGCACGTCGCACCAGTGCGCGAACACCGGCACGCTGCTGCGGTAGACCTCGGCCAGCTGGCGCAGGCCGTCGTCGTCCCCCTGCTCGGCCAGCCAGCGCATCAGCGTGTAGGCTGCGGGACCATCGTTCTGCGCATGGCTGCGTACGAACCGCCACAACAGCGCTCGCGCCTCGGCCTGCGCGCCGCAGGCGCTCAGCGCCGAGGCGGCCATCTCGGCCAAGGCCTCGTCATCGGGCAGCTGCGCCTGCGCCTGCAGCAACCACTGCGCCTCGCGCTCGGGGTCGCGCGCCTGGTTCTGTTCACCCTGCGCGTCCAGCCATGCCAGCAGCTCGCCGGCCGGCACCGGCAGCGGTGCGACATCCGGCAATGCATCGATGCGTGCCGCCAGGCCGGCCACCAGCGCTGCCGCCCCCCGGTCCTGGCGCAGCTGCGCCAGATGGGTACGCGCCAGTTCCAGCTGGCGCAGTGCCACCCAGCGCGCACCACGCTGCAGGGCAAGCTCCAGGCTCAGCGCTGCCACTTCGATCAGCAGGCGATGCGATCCGACCCGGGCGAAGTGCTCGATGATCGTGTTGAAGCGCGTGCCCAGGTCCCACGTATTGCGCGCAGGGTCACGCTGGCACAGCGCTGCGGCGGTGTTCGCCCACAGCCGCCAGTAGTTCGGGGTCAGCTCGCTCCACGGCACCAACTGCTGCAGCGCTTCTTCGTCGCGGCCCAGCTGGGCCAACGCCCATGCCTTGGACAAGCGGCGCGGCACCGTGCAGTTGGCCGGCTCATACTCCCCGGAGGCGGCCACTTCGGCTTCGCGCTTCTCGATCAGCGCCAGTGCCTCGTCGGCGCGGCCGACAGCGAGCAGGATCTTGATCTGCATCTCCGGGAAGCTGTCGAACACTTCCTTGCCACAGGCCTCCACGGCGTCGGCCTGCGCCTGCAGGTAATCCAGCGCCTCCTGGCCACGGCCATCGTCGAGCAGCGCATCGGCTTTCTCGCAGCTCAGGCACTGGAAGCAGGCCCAGCTGGGATCGATGCGGCCGAGGGTCTCGTCGCACACCTCGATGCGCTCGGGCACCCAGCCCGGGCCATCGATGTTGCCGTAGCAGGCGGCCAGGTCCTGGGTCACGCAGATCGACTGCGGGCATTCCAGGGTGTCTTCGCGGTGTGCCCGCTCGAACAGCGCAACGGCTTCGCCAAGTGCGCTCTCGCCTTCAACACGGTTGCCGACGCGGTTGCGCAGCGCCCAGTGGCCGACGTAGACGTCGACCCAGGGGTTGTCGAGCGCCTTGCCCAGTGCGCGTGCTTCGGGCAGCAGTGCATCGACACGGTCGATCTGCAGTTCACTGACCTCGTCGGCGAGGCGGTTCAGCAGGTGCGCGTTCTGCGCCTGGCCGGCCTGGCGCAGGTCGCCCTGCAGTTTTTCGACCCAGTTCCAGATGTCCATGGGGTAAGTACTCCTGTCTAGCGAAGGCTGGATGAGAGGGCGCGGTGCTCAGCGCAGCATCTGCTGCAGGGCACCGGCGATATCGGTAAAGGCGCCGTTGAGATCCGGGCCCTGCGTGGCGGTCGTTGCCCGGGCCAAGGGACGGCCCTGCGCAGCGACGATGATCTTCAGCGAGCGCAGCAGGCGTGCCGCCGCTTCGGCCTGCGGGTGGCCCTCGCGCTGGGCGCGCAGCAGCGCCTGCACCGCCGGGTTGTCGAGGTTGAGGTACAGCCGCGAGGGTGCACGCGATTCGATGCGTGCGGTGAACTGGCGCGCCAGGCGCAGCGCCGCCATCGAAACGCGCTTGTCGTTCTCGTCGTCTTCCAGGCGCTGCTTCAGTTCGGCCTCGCGGTCGGGCACCACCACCACCGGCAGTGCTTCCGGGCTGAAACGCGCCGGCAGCAGCTGCTCGCCATCACCCAGCTGTTCGCGCAGCCAGGCCAGCTGCGCGTCGTCGAGGCTGTCATCGCTGCGGAACAGTGCGCGATTGCCCTGCTCGGTGCCGAGTTCAACCAGGCGCAGGCCCTTGGCCTGGGCCCAGCGCCGCAGGAACGGCACCACCGCGTAACGATGGCCATGCGCGACCGGCACCCCCATCGCGCGGAACAGCATCTCTTCGAAGCCACCGCCATTGTCGAGGATGACATGCACGGCACCGCGCGCCGGCAGGGCACTGGCCGGCAGGTCGCCCTGCGAGGTCGGCACGCGCACATGCTCCATCAGCAGGTCGAACAGGCGGTCATCGCACAGCGCCGCGCCCAGCAGCGCCTCGTTGTGGCGGCTCAATACGCGTCGCCACGCCTCCGGCTGCTGCCGCGCAACGTCGGCCAGACCATCGATCAGCGCCTCCAGCAAGGCATGTTGCACAGCGCGGTACTGGTCATCGCGCTGCAGGTCTTCGCGGCTGGCGGTGGGAGTCAGCCGCGAGGATTCGATCACCCCGCCGATGAAGCCAGCCCACGGCGGCAGCAGGTCACGGGCATCGTCATCCAGCAGCATGCCGCGCACGAACACCGACAGGTTGCGGTTGTCGCTGGTGCCATAGGTGGCACCATCCTGCACCCACAGCAGGCCGGTGGCATCGCTGTTGCCGTCGGCACGCAGCGGCACGGTGACGATCGGCTCGAAATCGTGCTCGAAGCGCGCGGCGAACTGCAGTGCCTGGCGGCGTGCCTGCACCGGGTGCACGGCCACGTCACCCTGCCCCCGCCACGGCGGCGGCTCGGGGTTGAGCGCTTCGGTCGCAGCACCGATGAAGATCGGTTCGGACAGCAGCGCGCAGTAGCGGCCCAGCACCTCGTGCAGGCGCGCCTCGTTGGCCAGCGGCAGGAAGTCCGGATGCAGCTCCAGTTCCACCTCGGTGCCGACCGCACGTGCCGGCACTTCGCTGACGGTGTACTGCTCGGCATTGCTGGACACGTACAGATGGCCCAGCTCCGGCGTCTGGTACGAGGTGGTACGCACGCTGACCCGGCGCGCCAGCACGAAGGCCGACAGGAAGCCGAGGCCGAACATGCCGATCAGGCCTTCATCATCCTCGCCGCCCTGGCGCAGGCCACGGGTATAGCCGACGCCGACGGTGGCCAGGTAGTCGTGGATCTCCTGGCGGGTCAGGCCGGCACCGGTATCGGTGATGCGCAGCACGCCGGCACCGGCATCGACCTGCACCGAAATGCGCGAAGGCACCTCGACGCCGGGCTGCTCGATGCGGCGGCGGATGATCGAGTCGTGCGCGTTCTGCACCAGCTCACGCAGCGCCACCACCGGGGTGGAATACAGGTGCTTGCCCAGCACCGTCATCAGTCCATTGAGATCGACCCCGGCACGACGGATCTCGGCGTTGGGGGCGGTGAGCGCGGTGTCCTGCATGTAATCGTTTACTCCTGGGCACGGAAAGGCGCCAGAGGGCGCCTTCGTCGAGCGGGAAAAACTAGCACAGCCAGCCTGACCGTTGCCGTATATGACGTATGTAGAGGCAGGCCCCGCAGCAGCCCCCCATGCCTCACGCCGCGTCGATGGCCTCGGACAGGCGCTCCACCGCGATCACTTCCATGCCTTTCACCGATCCGCCCTTGGGCGCATTGGCCTTGGGCACGATGGCGCGCTTGAAGCCATGGGTGGCGGCCTCGCGCAGGCGGTCTTCGCCATTGGGCACCGGTCGGATCTCACCGGACAGGCCCACCTCGCCGAACGCAATCGTCTTTTCCGCCAGCGGCCGGTCCTGCAGCGAGGACAATACGGCCAGCAGCACCGGCAGGTCGGCGGCGGTTTCCTGCACGCGGATGCCACCGACCACGTTGACGAACACGTCCTGGTCGCCGACCAGCACGCCACCGTGGCGATGCAGTACCGCCAGCAGCATGGCCAGGCGGTTCTGCTCCAGGCCGACCGCGACACGGCGCGGATTCGACAGCGGCGACGCATCGACCAGCGCCTGCACCTCCACCAGCAGCGGCCGGGTGCCCTCGCGGGTGACCATCACGCAGCTGCCCGGCTGATGGGTGCTGCCGCCGGACAGGAAGATCGCCGATGGGTTGGAGACCTCCTTCAGGCCCTTGTCGCCCATCGCGAACACGCCCAGTTCGTTGACCGCACCGAAGCGGTTCTTGAACGCGCGCAGCAGGCGGAAGCGGCTGCCGCTCTCGCCCTCGAAATACAGCACCGCGTCGACCATGTGCTCGAGCACGCGCGGGCCGGCGATGCCGCCCTCCTTGGTCACGTGGCCGACCAGGAACACGGCGGTGCCGGTCTCCTTGGCGAACCGTACCAGCCGCGCCGCGCTCTCGCGCACCTGGCTGACCGATCCCGGCGCAGCGGTCAGGCTCTCGGTCCACAGGGTCTGCACGGAGTCGGCCACGATCAGCCGCGGGCCGGCCTTGGACGCATGCTGCAGGATCGATTCGACCCCGGTCTCGGCCAGCGCGTTGACCCCGTCCAGCGGCAGCTCCAGGCGGTGCGCGCGGCCGGCGACCTGCGCCAGCGATTCCTCGCCAGTGACGTACAGCACCGGCAGTTCGGCCGCCATCTTCGCCACCGCCTGCAGCAGCAGGGTCGACTTGCCGATGCCCGGATCGCCACCGACCAGCACCACCGCGCCCTCGACCAGGCCGCCGCCCAGCACCCGGTCGAACTCGCCGATGCCGGTGGAGACCCGGCGATGCTCGGTCTGCTCCACGTCCTTCAGGGCGGTGATCTTCGGCGGGTCGATCTTGCCGGCCCAGCCGGCCCGGCGCGAAGCCGGCGCCTTGGCCGCCGCCGCGCTTTCCAGCACGATCTCCGACAGCGAGTTCCAGGCGTTGCACTCGGTGCACTGGCCCTGCCACTTGCTGAATTCGGCGCCGCATTCATTGCAGACGTAGGCGGTGCGGGCTTTTGCCATCGGATGATTTCCAGCAACGGGAACAGGCGTGGCAGGATAGCCGAGCCGGGTCGCAGGTGCTGCGACCACTCAAGTCCTGCCCACCTGCGCCGATAGGGGTCGCGGGCGTGCGCCTTGCGGGCGCCCCTCCCTCCCCCACTGGATTCATCATGACTGGCAGCTACAGTCAGAGCCTGGTCATCATCTCCCTGCTGGTGGCCATTCTTGCTTCGTACACGGCGCTGGACATGGCCGGGCGCCTGGCCACGGCCGAGGGTCGCGTGGCCCGCTGGTGGCTGGCCGGCGGCGCGGCGGCCATGGGCCTGGGCATCTGGTCGATGCACTTCATCGGCATGCTCGCCTTCGACCTGCCGATTCCGGTGGGTTACGACCTTGGCATCACCCTGTACTCGCTGGCGGTCTCGATCGGCGCCTCGGCCTATGCGCTGTGGCTGGTGTCGCGGCCCAGCCTGCCGTGGCGCCGGCTGCTGGCCGGGGCCGTGCTGATGGGCCTGGGCATCGCCACCATGCACTACCTGGGCATGGCGGCGATGCGCATGCAGCCGGGCATCGACTACCACCCGGGCTGGTTTGCCGCCTCCATCGCGGTGGCCATCGGTGCCGCCGGCGCCGCACTGTGGATCGCCTTCCGCCTGCGCGCCGAGCGGCGCAACACCCTGCTGCTGCGCGCGCTTGCTTCGCTGGTGATGGGCCTGGCCATCGTCGGCATGCATTACACCGGCATGGCGGCGGCGCGCTTCCCCGAAGGCAGCATCTGTGGCGCCGTCGGCAGTGGCGGCATCGACACGCGCTGGCTGGCGGTGCTGGTGATCGTCACCACCGTGGCCACGCTGGGCATCGCCCTGGTCGCCTCTCTGTTCGACCGGCAGATGCGCGTGCGCACCGGTCTGCTGGCCGATTCGCTGGCGCACGCCAACGACAAGCTGATCCAGGCCGCGCTGCACGACCCGTTGACCCAGCTGCCCAACCGCATGCTGCTGCAGGACCGCATCGAGCAGGCCATCGAGAAGGCGCGGCGCCGCAACCATGCAGTGGCGGTGATGTTCTGCGACCTGGACGGCTTCAAGGCGGTCAATGATGCGTACGGCCACCAGCTCGGCGACCGCCTGCTGGTGGCGGTGGCACAGCGCATCGGCGGCCAGCTGCGACCGCAGGATACGTTGGCCCGCCTCGGCGGCGATGAGTTCGTGATCGTGCTGGCCATCGACATTCCCGATGATGCGGTGGTGGTGGCCGAGCGCATCATCGCCGCGGCCGGCGAACCGTTCCTGCTGGATGCGGCCGAACTGCAGGTCAGCGCCAGCCTGGGCATTGCCCTGTACCCGGATGACGCCGGCAACGAGCGCGAGCTGATGGCCCACGCCGATGCGGCGATGTACCACACCAAGGAAACCGGGCGGAACGGCTACACCTTCTTCACCCCCTCGATGCAGCTCAGTGCCAACCGCCAGCTGCGCCTGCTGCAGGACCTGCGCAAGGCCATCGCCCGCGACGAACTGATCCTGCATTACCAGCCCAAGTTCCCTGCCGCCGGCGCACCGGCCACCGGGGCCGAAGCGCTGCTGCGCTGGCAGCACCCGGAGCTGGGACTGCTGGCGCCGGACGTGTTCATCCCCATTGCCGAGCGCAGCGGCCTGATCCTGCCGATCGGTGACTGGGTATTGGACCGCGCCTGTGCGCAGCTGCGGGCATGGCACCAGGCCGGGCATACGGAATGGTCGATGGCGGTGAACCTCTCGCCGCTGCAGTTCGCCTCGCCGGCACTGCTGGACAGCGTGCGCGAGGTGCTGCACCGGCACCGGATCGAACCGGCGCGGCTGACCCTGGAGATCACCGAGACCACGGCGATGAAGGACGTCGATGCCAGCCTCGCGATTCTCAACGACCTGACCGCGATGGGCGTGCACATCGCCATCGATGATTTCGGCACCGGCTATTCCAGCCTGCTGTACCTCAAGCGCATGCCGGCCACCGAACTGAAGATCGACCGTGCGTTCGTGCACGACCTGGAGCGCAATGACGAGGACGCCGCCATCGTCTCGTCGATCATCGCGCTGGGCCGCACCCTGCAGCTGCAGGTGGTGGCCGAGGGCGTGGAGACGCAGGCGCAGCGCGAGTACCTGAGCGAACTGGGGTGTGATCAGTTGCAGGGTTACCACCTGGGCCGACCGATGGACGCCGAGGAATTCCTGCGCCGGGTGGGGTGAGGCGCCAGGTCCGGGGTCGGATCCCTTGCCGCAGGCAAGGGCTCTGACCCCATCCACGCATGGCGTGGATCTCCTGGTAGAGCCGGCCGCTGGCCGGCTTCGCGTAATTGCCGGCCAGCGGCCGGCACTACCAGCCTGGTGGGTGCACGAAACGCGCAACCACAGCAAACAGAAAGGCCGCCCGAGGGCGGCCTTTCTGCGTGGCAACGTCGCGAGGACGTCAGTGCATCATGTGCACGTTCATGTTGTGCATGACCCACAGGGTGCCGATCACGATGATGCCGATCACCACAACGGTGAAGGCCGCAGCGTTGACGTTCCAGCGGCTTTCCGAAGAGCGGTCCAGGTGCAGGAAGAACACCAGGTGGACCAGCATCTGCAGCACCGCGGTGACCGCGATCACCACACCGTTGACGGTGCGCGAGAAATCACCCGACATCACCATCCAGAACGGGATGACGGTCAGCACCACCGCCAGCACGAAGCCGATCAGGTACGACTTCACGCTGCCGTGGCTTTCGCCGCCGGTGCCGTGGTCGTGTGCGTGGTTGTCATGTGCCATTACAGCGCTCCATTGAGGTAGACGACGGAGAACACGCCGATCCAGATCAGGTCCAGGAAGTGCCAGAACAGGCTCAGGCACGCCATGCGGGTCTTGTTGGTCGGGGTCAGGCCGTACTTCTTCAGCTGCACGAACATCACCAGCAGCCACAGCAGGCCGGCGCTGACGTGCAGGCCATGGGTGCCGACCAGGGCGAAGAACGCCGACAGGAAGGCACTGCGGTCCGGACCGTAGCCCTGATGGATCAGGTGCTGGAACTCATAGACTTCCATGCACATGAAGCCGAAGCCCAGCAGCCAGGTAACCGCCAGCCACAGGAACATCTGGCCAACCTGCTTGCGGTGCATGGCGATCATGCCCAGGCCGAAGGTCAGCGACGAGGTCAGCAGCAGCGCGGTTTCCCACGCCACGAACGGCAGTTCGAACAGGTCCTTCGCGGTCGGGCCACCATCGGTACCGCCTGCCAGCACCACGTAGGTGGCGAACAGCGAGGCGAAGATGAGGCAGTCGCTCATCAGGTACACCCAGAAACCGAAGACGGTGTTGCCGCCGGTGTCGTGGTGCTCGTGGTCGTCATGGCCATGGGCCGCCGCGTGCGCGGCGTGCCCGTGGCTCAGGGTCGAGGTATTGGTGCTCATGCCTTCAGCTCCGACTTCACCAGGCCCTGGGCTTCCAGGTGCTTGCGGTGTTCGTTCTCGATGCGTTCCACCTCGGCGGCCGGGACCCAGTAGTCCACGTCCTGGTCGAAGGTGCGGTAGATGAACGTGGCGATCATGCCGACGAAGCCGACGATGGCCAGCCACCAGATGTGCCAGATCATCGCGAAGCCGAACACCAGGCTGAAGGCACCGATGACAACGCCCGTGCCGGTGTTGCGCGGCATGTGGATGTCGGTGTACTTGGCCGGCTTCGGCCAGGCTTCACCGCGCTGCTTGCGCTCCCAGAAATCGTCCAGCTCGGTGACTTCCGGCAGCGTGCCGAAGTTGTAGAAGGCCGGCGGCGAAGAGGTTTCCCACTCCAGCGTACGGGCATCCCACGGGTCGCCGGTCAGGTCGACGGTCTTCTTGCGGTCGCGGATCGAGACGGCCACCTGGATGATCTGGCACAGGATGCCGGCGCCAACGATGAAGGCACCTGCGGCGGCGATCAGCAGCAGCGGCTCATAGGCCGGGTTGACCGTGCTCTGCAGGCGACGGGTCATGCCCATGAAGCCCAGCACGTACATCGGCATGAAGGTCACGTAGAAGCCGATGAACCAGCACCAGAACGCGCACTTGCCCCAGAACTCATTGAGGCGGAAGCCGAACATCTTCGGCCACCAGTAGGTGATGCCGGCGAACATGCCGAACACCACGCCGCCGATGATGACGTTGTGGAAGTGGGCGATCAGGAACAGGCTGTTGTGCAGCACGAAGTCGATGGCCGGGATCGCCAGCATCACGCCGGTCATGCCGCCGATGACGAAGGTGACCATGAAGCCGATGGTCCACAGCACCGGGGTGGTGAAGTGCACGCGGCCGCGGAACATGGTGAACAGCCAGTTGAAGATCTTCACGCCGGTCGGGATCGAGATGATCATCGTCGTGATGCCGAAGAAGGCATTGACGTTGGCACCGGAGCCCATGGTGAAGAAGTGGTGCAGCCACACGATGAACGACAGCACGCCGATGCAGGCGGTGGCGTAGACCATGCCCTTGTAGCCGAACAGCGCCTTGCGCGAGAAGGTCGCGATGACTTCGGAGAACACACCGAACGCCGGCAGGACCAGGATGTACACCTCCGGGTGACCCCAGATCCAGATCAGGTTGATGTACAGCATGGCGTTGCCGCCACCGTCATTGGTGAAGAAGTGCGTACCCAGGTAACGGTCCAGGGTCAGCAGCACCAGGGTGATGGTCAGCACCGGGAAGGCAGCGACGATCAGCACGTTGGTCACCAGGGCGGTCCAGGTGAACACCGGCATCTGCATCAGCTTCATGCTGGGGGTACGCATCTTCAGGATGGTGATGAAGAAGTTGATACCGCTCAGCGTGGTACCCAGGCCTGCGACCTGTAGACCCCAGATGTAGTAGTCCATGCCGACGCTTGGACTGTATTCGATGCCCGACAGTGGCGGGAATGCCAGCCAGCCGGTGGCAGCGAACTCACCGATCCACAGCGACAGCATGATCAGCACCGCACCGGACACGAACAGCCAGAAGCTGAGCGAGTTGACGAACGGGAACGCGACGTCGCGCGCACCGATCTGCAGCGGCACGGCCAGGTTCATCAGGCCGGTGATCAGCGGCATCGCCACGAAGAAGATCATGATCACGCCGTGGGCGGTGAAGATCTGGTCGTAGTGGTGCGGCGGCAGGTAGCCCTCGGAGCCACCGACGGCGATGGCCTGCTGGGTACGCATCATGATGGCGTCGGAGAAACCGCGCAGCAGCATGACGAAGGCGACGATGAGGTACATCACGCCGATCTTCTTGTGATCCACCGAGGTGAACCACTCCTTCCACAGATAGCCCCACAGCTTGAACTTGGTGATCAGGGCGACGACGCCCAGGCCACCAAGAACCGCGCCGATCAACGTCGTCAGGACGATCGGATCGTGGGGGATCGACTCAAGAGAGAGTTTTCCCAACATGTTCATTCTCCCGAACCCGCGTGGCCGGCATGGCCTGCGTGTTCGTGTTCGTTGGCATCCAGGTTTTCACCCGATTCCTTGGAATCATGCGCATCACTGGGGGCATGGCCCTCGTGCGCTTCATGGGTGGCGGCATCGGCAGCGGCGGCACCGGCATGCGAGTGCTTCATGCCGTAATGCTTGTTGTCGCCCATGTGCTTGGCGATGACCCAGTCGAACAGGCCTTCTTCGGTCTTGCCGAAGTAGGTGACCGGATACCACTCGGCGTTGCGTGCTTCACCCAGCGCCTTGAACGAGGCCTTGTCCAGGGTCTGCTCACCGGCGCGGACCTGGTCCAGCCACTGGCGGTATTCTGCATCGGTGACCGAGTAGGCGGTGAAGTGCATCTTGGCGAAGCCCGCGCCGCTGTAGTGCGAGGACATGCCCGGGAATTCGCCGGTCTCGTTGGCGATCAGGTGGAGCTTGGTCTCCATCGCAGCCATCGAGTAGATCATGCTGCCCAGGTGCGGGATGAAGAACGCATTCATCACCGAATCGGACGTGATCTTGAAGTTCAGCGGCGTGTTGACCGGGAACTTGATTTCGTTGACGACCGCCACCTTCTCTTCCGGATAGATGAACAGCCACTTCCAGTCCAGCGAGATCGCCTCGATGGTGACCGGCTTGACGTCCGAATCCAGCGGACGATACGGGTCCAGTGCGTGCGACGAACGCCAGGTCAGGACCGCCAGCACCAGCACGATCATGCAGGGAATGGACCACACCACCACCTCGATCGCCGTCGAGTGGGACCACTTCGGCTCGTAACGGGCCTTGGTGTTGGAGGCGCGATACTTCCACGCGAACGTCAGGGTCATGATGATGACCGGGATGACGACCAGCAGCATGAGCACGGTGGCCGTGATCAGCAGGGTCTTCTCATCCTGGCCGATCTGGCCCTTCGGACTGAGGATGGCCACCGCATCGCAACCGGTGAGCATCACCAGCAACGACAGCAGCAGGCCCGGGCGCAACCAGCGCCCAAGGGTTTTCAACGGAATCATCGGTCGATCCAATTGCGAGGGAATGCCGTTCCCCGTCCCTGCCTGTTCCGGCCAAAAGCCGGTCCCACCGGTCCGGAAGACAGGCAGGGAGGTGGGGTCGAGTCAGCCTTTCAATTTTAGGCCGTCACCCATCATTTAAGAAAGGCATTGACATTGATCGAGCGCAGGAAAGGACCGATTCTGGCTGCGACACGTTGTCGCACCGCGCAGGTGTGACGGGCGCATGACCCAGGACTGCGTCGCGGCCCCGCGCGCTCGTGGGGCCATTCGCCCTCGTTCGGCAAAGTCACCTGAACCGGTTCAGCGTACTGGCGGGTGCCTGGCGTGGGATGCTCTGCACAGGAGGAAGCCCCCGATGGACAAGATCGACTTCAAGAAGCGCGACCGGGCGCTCTATCAACCGCCCGCCGGCAGGTTCGTACCGGTCGATGTGCCGCCCCTGCCCTACGTGATGGTCGATGGTCGCGGCGACCCGAACACGGCCCCCGCCTACCTGCAGGCCGTGCAGTGGCTGTATTCGGTGAGCTATGCATTGAAGTTCGCGCTGAAGGCCGAAGGGCGCGACTACGTGGTGCCACCGCTGGAGGCGCTGTGGAGCGCCGAGGACCCGGCCAGCTTCATCGCGCGACGCAAGGATGAGTGGGCCTGGACCGTAATGATCCGCACGCCCGAGGGCATCGGCCCTACGCAGTGGCAGGCCGCGATCAGCAAGGCGCGCACGAAGCTGGGGGATGCGCCGCCCAGCCTCCGCCATGAAATCCTTGCCGAGGGCCCCAGCCTGCAGACCTTGCACGTGGGCGCCTACGACGACGAAGGCCCCGTCCTGGCGCATCTGCATGACGAAGTGATGCCCGCACTGGGTTACACCTTCGCCGGCCCCCATCACGAGATCTACCTGAGCGACCCGCGCAGGACCGACGCGGCGCGGTTGAAAACCGTGCTGCGGCAGCCGGTGCGGCCGATCGGGCCTGATGAGGATTCCGGCACATGACACAAGGAATGCCATGCACCTGATCAACCGACTGCTGCACTGGACCACCCTGCCCGCCGGGCGCCGCCTGATGGCCGTGCTGGGTGCCGCGCTGGTGATCGTGCTGGCCTGCAATCCGGATCTGCTGCCGTTGTTGCCGGTGGTGGATGCGCTGGGGCTGGACGTGCTGATGCTGCTGCTGGGTGCGCAGGTGGTGGCGGTCCTGCCTTGGGTGCGGGAGCGGGCCGGGCGCGGAATCAGAGTGCTCGCACGCCTGCTGATCGGTGCATCGGCGGGAGCAGCGGGTGGCTATCTTCGGCAGCTGGCGTGGTGGCTGGCACAGGATGCGGTGGTCGCTGGACGCAAATGAAGGCGCGTTTCGATCGGTGACGTTGCCGACCAACCCTGTTCCTTGGGCAGAAACAGAAAGCCCCCGCGAGGGCCGGGGGGTTCTGTTGATGGACCTGCTCGCCTTACGTGGAGCGCGCCTAGAACGCGGTCGGACCGATCTGAATCACGCCATCATGGGCCAACGCGAGACGGATCTTGGTTCTGCTACCCGCCGTGACCATTTGGGAAATCTCTCGCCTATGCGCCGATTCATCCCCCCACGAACAGAGACCTTTGCCTGCGAAACTTGCGCTGAAATGCGATTCCCGGCGGGAACAGGCAGCGAGACAGACTCTCCCCGCTGCAGATGGGCTGCCAGGGTGCCGTCGATATACAGTGCAAGCGGGCACGCCCCACCAACCGCGCCAACGTCGCGCGTAACAATTACCTGTCCGGAAGCAGTGTCACCGATCCCATTGAAGGCGAAAACCCGCTCGGCGGGCACCGGTTGCGCCTGTTCGGAGCTGATCTGGCGGGTTGCACAGCCGGCAAGAACGACGCACGCAATCAGACTCAGCACGATCTTCTTCATGAGATCCGCCGTTTATTGAAACTGTGTTGCCCGGTCCAGCGCCGCAAGCAATACACCTTGGCAATGTTAGCCCCGACCAAGCAGGTACATGCCCGCGGTTCCATCGGACGCTGGCGCGGGCCCTGGGCCGGCGCCAGCACAGCCCAAACAAAAAGCCCCGACCAAAGGCCGGGGCTTTTCATTGCAACTGGTGCCGGAAACAGGAGCCGTTAAGACATGTTCGGCAAAGCGTTGATGCTACTGGCACAAGGCTTTCCGCTGTACCCTTTGTGCCCGCACTCTGTACCCGCACCACACAATGTCCCTCCCCTCCGGCATCAAGCGCCGTGGCAACACCTACTCCGCTCGTTATGTGCTTCCTCGCTCAGTGCAACGTATCGCAGGCAGACACGACCTAGTGCAGGCGTTGGGCACCAGCTCCCTCAGCGATGCCGTAGAACTGGCTGGACCGATCATTGCGGGATGGAAAGCTTGGGCAGTCGCCGTGGGCAAGGGAGACATGCGGCACGAGCCTGAGGTCTACGTCAGACGTGCCGAGGTTGCCCACCGGTTGATCCGAGATGGCATCGATCAATGGTCACCGGAGCTGATCGTGGAGCGTGCGCGCGAGGTATTCGCCATGCAGCAGGCTGGAGCGATCACAGCCAACGACGTGGAAGCCCAGGTCGGCCGCGACGTGGAGAGGTATATCGTGCAGCAGCAAGATGCAGGCGCACAGGTCGATGTCGAGGGCGTGAGACGCGCCCACAGGGCCGCGCTGGGACAACTCGGGGTCACCGTGGCCGACAGCCTAGAGACCTACCTACATGAGCGCGCAGGAGACCTCACAGCACAGTCCCTGGCTGAGACCGAGAAGCGTTGCCGCGTGTTCGTAAACTGGGTAGGGAGCAACGTCGAGATGGCGACCGTGACCCGTGTCACTGCCGGACAGTTCGTAGCGAAGGTGATTCAACCCCGTCCAGTGTCTAGGGTGACAAAGACGAAGGAGGTATCCGCCTGCCGGGGCTGGTTCCAGTGGGCAATGCTGCGAGGCGAAGTTGATGCCAACCCCTTCGACCGCATGCAGGCGACGCTGAAGAAGTCAAAACGCGGGCAAGAGGCTCCTCGCAGGGCATGGACTGAGGGGGAACTGCTGGTGGTGCTGAGGGGGCTGAAGGATGACCGAAGGGAACCCCTGCTGTACCCGCTGACGCTGCTTGCCCTCTACACCGGCATGCGGTTGAACGAGGTGTGCGCTCTGACGGTTGCCGACTACGACGCCGAAGCCGAGGTAATCCACGTCCGCGAAGGTAAGTCTGCCGCTGCGGTACGCGTGGTCCCGGTGCATCCTGCGATTCGGGAGCTGCTAGTCGAGCTGACGGCGAACACTGGCGACGGCTTCCTGCTGCCCGGCCTTGTGCCCGGAGGCCCTGACCGCAAACGAGGACACGGGATCGGGAAGACATGGGGCCGACGTATCCGCTCACTCGGGATCACAGACCGTCGCCTCGTGTTCCACGGTCTGCGAGCCACGTTCATTACCGCCGCCCTGAACGCTGGTGCCCCCAAGGAAGTCGTGCAGCAGGTGGCGGGCCATGAACGCGAGGGCGTTACAATGAACAGCTACGCCCGCGTGCTAAGCTTGGACCTGTGCCGTCAGGCGGTCGGAGGGGTGAGCTTCGGCGACCTTTCGAGGTGAACACCAGCGATCCGCGTGAATCCAAACCGCGTATACCATCGCCTTAGCGCCGCCTCTCCATCGTCAGGCACTGCCCAGCCGGGCACACCCACGCCGATCAATTCGGGCTGCGTTGTGATGCGAACCTGGAGTTCGTCCGCAAGGGCGCAGAGGGCGGACATGATTTCGCTCCCCGCCCCTGAGCCAGGTTGAAAGGCGCTTATGTGATAGAGCTGCGCTAGGTCCGGGTCCATGCCTTCATTCCAGGCGCAGCCGACGAGACCCAGTGGCATACCTTCATGGTTCTGGAAGACGAGCGGATAGACCTTGCGAAAGGGCCTCTGCATGCCCACGAACAACGGCACACGACCTGAGTGGACCGCGTAGAGCTGCGCACAGAAGGTCTCTGCTGGATTCATCGGGTGTGCTTCCGGTAGCGGCGGTCTAATGGCTGGTGTCTGAGGGAGGATTAGCGGCCATCCGCTCAATAATCGTCAGAGCGTGTTTGATGCCATACGCACGGAGGAAGCCCGAGTTCACCTCGACATACATTCCGGTGTCGTTGCCGTCCTTATCCTTCACCGGTTCGTGGTACAGCTTGAAGCCTGAAATGACACCAGCCACCCGAAAGACCTTCGGTTTATCAAGCGGCGAGAACACGACGGGACCCCCGGAGAACCCAAGGTTTGACCACACGTCCACCAACAGTTCCTGCGGATCACGCATACCAAGATTGGAGGCGGTCCCCCGCTTCACCAGTGGACAAGGAAAGCCATTCATGTGCATGCCCACGTCTTCATACATTTGGTCAGGGAAACCCAGGATGAACACGTCCTGCCCTAACGTCATGTTCGCGACCGTAGGCTCCAAGTCCATTCCCTGAGGCGACAAGCGCTGGCGGACCCTTAGCACCGCGATATCAGCCTCCCCCCGACCGAAATCCAGTTGCAGAATGTCGAGCTTGGTCAGCCCGTTGTTTACGTGGACTGAGACCTCATGCTCCGCTGCCTCTGTGTCGAACAGGTGCCGAGCTGTCACGAGGTATTCGATACCGTCCACCTCCAAGGTGAACGCGGTGCCGTAGCTGGCGGCTTTGATGAAGAAGGTGCGACATAGGACGTTGGTGGGTGGCGCGATCATTTGAGTTCCCTTTCAATGACAGGCGTATCGTATTGCCCTGTTCCCCACCCCAGCAACCGCCCCACGAGGACACCTCCGTGGCGAAGAAGACCCCCGAACAGATCGCAGACGAAGAGGAGCGCACCTCCTCCCTTGGCCTCCTGAGGTACGCCCACGACTACCAACGTGCCGCCGATATGGTGAAGCAGCAGGACGACCGGTCCGTGGTCCCGTACATGCTCATTGCTCAATCGCTGGAGCTGGGCCTGAAGGCATTTCTAAGGAGCCGTGGAGCCACCTTGGATGCCCTCCTAAAGCTGAACCACGATCTCCCCCGAATCCATGAAAGGGCGATGGAGATGCGCCTCGACCGTCTCTGGCCGAGTGCTGCGAACCTGCTGCCGACAGTGCAGCTATTGGAGGCGGCGAACCAACGGCAAGCCTTGCGCTACATCGTCAACGGCACTAAGACTTACCCGGACTGGACTGTGGTCAACCGGTATGCACAGGGGATGATCGCCGCACTGATTGAGCATTGCCTGCGCGACAAGTTCGGAGGCAAGGCCGGGGCAGCAGAGGTCAACAGGAACCGAGGCGCAGGTAACGTGTTCCCCAAGCCGGTCCCGAGAAAGACTTGGGGTGGACTTTAGGCTGACGTCTGGTGCACTTCAGGCGGCGCGCTAATGCGTCGTTGGTGGGCTTGGGGCGGACCCTGGCGTGGAACCAGGCGCGGTTTTCATTGCAATTTCCCGAAGGGGCATAGATAGATCAACTGGCGGCTTTACCCCCGTCGGGGTGCCCGCATGCAGGCGTTTCGTCTTCCCGGCGCAGCGGCTACGGTTGCACCGGGGGAGGACGCTTGATGACGACCTCGTGTCCAGCCTGAGGGCAAGACGGGGTGCCACTGCCGTGATCTTCAGCACCCAAGGGACGAAATAGGACAGTCTGTCCAATCAAAGTGTGGTCTGTGCGCGGGTGCGTGAGCTGGTACATACCGACCACCTGTCCGTGCTCTGAGCTCATCGGCGCTGCGAATCAGGAACTTAGCAGGCGAGGTATTGGCAGTCGCAGCGCGGGCAATGACGCCATACTCCGCCCCAGGCATCGCACTTTGATATCGTGGGCAGGCCTTCCAAACGCGCTTGTTGCGCACCAGCGTCAACCTCACTCAACTGAGTTCAAATGAACGCACATGAAAAGTAAGCACCTTCGACGGAGGCCTTCAAAGGGACCTGCCGAAATTGATAGCTCAGCAGCAGCGCGTCTGCACACTCAGGCGCGCTCACAGCTCATTGACGAAGCTATCCTTGAACAGTTGAACGCCACAAAAAAAATCGCGGAAGGAAGGCGAGGTGCGCTCAATGTCTTCTTTGGCGCTTCGGCCGCCGCCGCCGTTCTGATTTTCATCTCATGGCTTAAGCATTGAGCAAGCGCTACAGCGAAGGATCGCCCTCAACAGATCAAGAGCAGTTCGATAGCAGCTCACTAGTCCTTCACGAGCTTTGCAAAGCGCCGACCATGCCGACGTAGCTGACGCTTGATCGCCTCTGATCCAGTAGCTTTCACTGCACGCTTTACATAGGTCGTGAAGTTGCGCTCTCCAGGCTTTACATTCTCCGTGTACCTATGGATCAACACTTTCCTTCGCTGGTAGAAGATGGGAGTCTGACCGTCGTACTTCTTAGAATTCCGGAAGGACTTCACACCCCGCCTCATGCGCGCATTGAAACGAGCGATCCCAGCCGAGCGAAGCGTGATCTGCGCGCCATCGAAAAGAAGCCCCAAATACTGAAGGGGCTTACTAGAGGTTGGAGCAAAGGTACATTCAAGCGTTTTGGATTCCTGGAGCTTGAGCTTAAGCGCGCTCAGTTCAGTGGCGACCAAACCCTTGACCGTAGAAACATGTTCTGTTGGAACCACCACCAAGATGTCGTCACAGTAGCGTCGATAGAAGCCCCCGACAGCCTTGGTCTCAGCGAGCATTCGCTGATCGAAAGGCATCATGTAAATATTTGAAAGCAGCGCACTGATAGGGGAGCCTTGCGGAACACCAGCTTTCGCGGGATTGACCGATATCAATCCACCGGCTCGTATCTTTTCCCTGAATTCTTCGGGACTGCAAATCCTTTCAATGCGACGCTTTTTCATCGCTGTCCGGCTGATACCTAGCTCCAGACGAGCCCTATCAAGGCGTACAGATGCGTGTCGCGTCAACGACTTGTAGACGGCGTAGTGATCCGGGGGGAGCGCACTGGTCGAAAGAAGGCTGGCCCAGGACTGCTTCAGGGTCCCATGATCGAGCGAACCAAAGAAATCCTCTACATCGAAGCCAAGCGCAGTACATGGACGATTCTCTGCGATCCAATGGAACGCCTGCTGCGCCAAATCGATGTTCGATTTGCCTAGCGCCCTGAATGCAATCACTGCTTCCGCGAGCTCCGAGTCGCCTATGCGCTCTTCGTACAGCTGCGAAAGAATGAAGTTGTAATAGGCATAGATCGCCGAGTCAGCATGCGACGCATACTTGATCGGTCTGATCTTATGTTTCTTTACAGGCTCCCCCGTTGTCGCATCACGCTTGATGCGAAGTCGCACGATATCCTGCTGCAAAAAGGGCAAGAAAGCATGCTTACGAACCGCCTCTGGACTTTCGACCAGCGCCTTGCAAGCCTTCGTGGTCAGTCGTCGGTCGAAATGGATGTAACTTCTCGAGAGCAGCGCCGCTTGCAGGGCTGTCGTAGGCTTCAAGATCTTCACATTCACTGGCTTCCTAGCCTCTACAGGAAGGGGGAGGCTGCGGCGACCTTTCCCCCCCCTGTTAAATACAGGCCCTCTCGCGAGGTGCCTTACCCACCTCGGCTGATCCGAAGCTTGGCCGCATACGTGAAGATCAATTCGTCGCATAGTCCTGGAGGAACTCGTGATGACCATCGTTGTCGAAGTAACATCGAGCCTGATAGCCGCCGCGCTCCGGTGGTCACTGGCTGCGCTTTGCAGACATTGGCCGGACGTGCTAACTGTGACCCCGCTCTCAATTTCGAGCGGGCACGACTTTTTTATCACATTCCATTAACGGCAATCAATAGTCGATGACACCCCTCCGCGCAGGAAGCATTGGGCTCAAATCGGCTCGAGGAAGTGTATCCTGTCCCCTAACGAACGTTAGTGACTTTGATACATCATGCCTGTCACCCCCCGCTTTATCGCCTACTACCGCGTGTCCACTCGCTCTCAGGCCGCATCCGGCCTTGGCCTTGAGGCACAGCGCACGGCGTGTGAGGCACTTTCTGCGCAGCGCGGTGGCGTGATCGTTGAGACGTACACCGAAACCGAGTCCGGCAAGCACAACACCCGCCCTGAGCTACTGAAGGCGCTGCGCCTGTGTTCGCTCACTGGAGCGACATTGCTCATTGCCAAGCTGGACCGGCTTAGTCGAAACGCAGCCTTCCTGCTCACACTGCGTGACTCTGGCGCACGATTCATTGCCGCCGACATGCCCGATGCCTGTGAGCTGACGGTCGGCATCCTTGCACTGGTCGCGGAACAGGAACGGGTAGCCATCTCAAACCGCACCAAAGCCGCCCTACAGGTCGCCAAGGCGCGTGGCCAAGTGCTGGGCAACCCCAATGGTGCCGAAGCACTAAGGCGCGCCGGGAAGGGCAATGCTGCGGCTATGAAGGCAGTGCAGAGCAAGGCGAACGCGTTCGCGCGAAGACTTGAAGACACCGTAAGGGAACTTCAGAACACCGGCGTCACCACGTTGGGCGGCATCGTGTCCTCCCTCAACAGTCGGGGGATTCTGACACCTAGAGGCGCTGAGTGGACCCGTGCGGGTGTTTCGAGATTGCTAAAGAGGCTGGAAGGCCAAGCCCCAGGTTGAACCCCATACCTACGCGTCCGAAGCGGGCACGAAGCCGCCGCGTGGCAGGCAAAGGTGGCGTGCGACGGTCACTGCCTGGGACCACAGGCAGCAACGGCTCGGCTGAAGGGTGTTGATGCGTTTGGCCGCGAACGGGCCGCTGAGCGTGTACAGGGCCGAGTAGAGCAGCTTCAGCTCAAAACACGTTGCCTGCAAGATCACCGACGTTCAATTCGCCCGGACCCTTGTAAGCGGGAAGCATTTTTTAGCCGAAGTTTTAGCACCACATCGCGCCGTCAACATGAGGTCAAACCTCGCACGTTACATCTACCTACCTCCGGTAGCGCCCAGAACACTCTCACCGCCTCCATATCCTTGCTATGGACTATAGGCACCGCTGGACCGAGGTCTGAGCCTACCCTCGGAGAGATAGAAGGGACGAGCGAGCTTTGCTTAATAGTGTTCGACCAATGACCAAGCAACCACCACATCAGCCAGGGCAGGCCGTGCGCTACTGAAGACGACCACCCGCTCTCGAAGAGCTATCCCTCAAAGTCAAGCTGCTAAAGCAGCATTTCTTTCCAATCTCCCGATGAGCAAGGCGAGCATTGGTTCTGCCCTCTCCTGCCCTGCCCTACTTAAGAGATGCCAGCTCCTTAGGTGTATACGCATAAGCATCCCTCTCCCTCCGACGGAACGGACCAGCCCCTTAGGTGTATACGCATAACAACACCTCTTCCTCCGACAGAACGGACCAGCCCCGTAGGTGTATACGCATAAGCGTTCACTGATCGGGTGACCACTCTTGCCGGCCCAACCCGGCCACACCCAGGACTACTTCATGCCGCCTGCGCCCAACCTGCGTGGAGCTTCCGCGCGCCCAATGTTCACCGACGAAACCCCGTACGGCCCCAGAATGCGGAACGGGCGCTTCTATCCACCGTCCACCACGGAGATAGTCGAACACACCGCTGCAGCCCTACGCCAGCTGCACAAGGAGAAGAGCCTGGCCTTCGAGGCCGCAAGCGCCTCCCTGAAGAAGGGCCGGAAGCTTCCTCCTGACGCCCCTCGCAAGCGCGCACCCAAGAAGCCGCGACTTCCTGTGGATCTATCCACAATCGACCCAATGGACTACCGAATGCGCCTTAAGGCAGAGGGATTCGTCACTGCATCGGGTGTCCGCTACTTCATGGCCCTTCTCAAGATGCAAGGCGAAGGCACACAGGTGACCATCCCCGCATCCACCAACCTCCCCGCACATGCCATGCTGGAGAAGGTAGGCCAGCTCTCTCGGGCCGCTGGTTGGAATCCCGGCCTCCACCTATCCTGCTGCCCTGTAACACTGGGCCTGGTCGTGCGATGGCAGCGCCCCAGCGAACCGCCCCCTCCCCCCTACTCGTCGCGATTCGGTCTGGACCGACTCGCAGGCTGCGGGGAGTTCATGGACGTTCCCGTCACCATGTTCCCCAGCGGTATGAAGCGCTCCGTGCAGGTCCGTGCGGTCTACCTAGACCATTCGGTCAGCCGCCGTAGTGTGAAGCGCGCCAAGCACCCACAGATCGACATACTTCCAGACGATCCCTGCCGCCCAGGCGTCCTGACTGCCGTTCTGAAGGCCGCCGACCACGACCTCCTAGTGAATCGACGGAGCCTCAAACCACATGCCTAAGCGCCCCCGCTAAGAACCTTCTATGAGCCTCGCTGGGCCTCGGATAGACGCCGAGCTAAGAGTAGAGGCATTCGACCACGCAAACGTTCCGATGCGCCCGGATACGCTTGAATGATAGCGAGGACGACCGACCCCGTTGCGAGGAGACAGCGTCGATCCCACCGCCAATCAGTACCGATCCAAACGGGATATATCAATGACAGGCCAGCAAGATGCACCGACGCTTATTGGCTTCACTCCAGAAACGCTGTCTAATTAGCTCCAAATGGAGCCCTAAGGATGACCGATGTTTGGATGGTTCAGGAAGAAGCCAACCACCACTGATCTCAGCAGGAGTGAGTTGGCAAGGCATGCCAATCAGTACTTGACCCTAGCGATGATGGGAAGCCCTGACTTGTACTTCAAGCAGATCTCTCAAAGTCCAATCGCAATGGGGTACGTATGGGGAGTTCACGATGCTTACGCACAACGTTTAGGGATGGAACCAGGCCAAGCCCCCAGTTGCGCCCCTCACTTCCTACTCAGCTACACCGCTCTTTTTGGTCGAAGCGCTACCGATATGTACTTCAAGTCGGCGTTTGATCTAGACAATGACATCCACCACAGCGCTGGTGCACAGCTGGGCGGAGAGGACGTCTTTGATTTCCTCGATAAAGGGAAGAACTTCAGTAGGCTTCTGAGCGTTCTTCGATAGCCTTCATCAAGCGAAAAACGACCACATCAGCAACGCAGCCACGCACATCCTACGTGCTAATTGGCACGTAGGTGCTTCAGCGGGGACAGTGCCGGTAGCCGTCAGCGCTATTGGTGCCGAGATAGACAGCGCGGAGGAAATGGGCTGCAGAGAATTTGCGCAATACCTAGCGCCAAAGCTACCCATTGACGTTCTACAGGCGGCCTGCAATGCTTCCAACTGCACCCCGCTGGTGTACCGAAGGGGATCGTAAACCACTGATTTTTAAGCGATGTGGAAGCATCATGCCGGAAACACAAGGCCGCTCCCCGCGCAGCACTCACGCGGTCCCGTCGCCGCTATGGAACTGGAAGTGATCGTCAAGCCTGGACAACATGGACAAGTGGTAGCTAGCACCGTCATTGCCCATAGTTCGAGACAACTGGTGGGTGCCGCAGAGTTGGTCATGCATGTCCCCGAGGAAGCAGTAGGCCTCGCGATAGCCCGCCTGCGGTTGCTCGGCGAATGTCTCGCGAACTGCTCCATCTCAGAAATGGCTCCTCGCAAACCTGTTCAGGACTACGACTTCGCTCTACCGTACTAGTTCGACGCCGCGATTCAATCGAACCGGCACGTCAAGAACTAAGGGGGCCCGACCGAACCCGGCAGACCGCTTTTCCGGCGCTCCCAGCGTTTGGCATAGCCGCGTACGCCTGTCCTTCATCACCTTGAAATTCCAGGAGCCCTCCCGCTCACCCAGTCCAGCTCGACAGCCATACGTATGCGCTTTCCAGAAATGATGGATACCCGCTCAAGATGACATTGAGCGACCAGGGGATCGGGCAGCATTGCATTTCGGATGATCCCGGTGGTTGGGCGATGATAGAATTCACGCATCTGAACAGCCCCGTAGCTGTTGACATTCAAACAAGGAAGTCATGAGTACAAAAGCAATCGCTTTATTGATCCTCGGGGCATGCGCGGGCGCGGCGGCCACTTATCTCATTTCACAATCGTCAATTGCTGAAGCCGAGGCAGGCTTGAAAGAGGCTCGCGGCTACCAGCAAGAGTTTGCGAGAGAGAATGGCAAGATCTCGGCAAGGAACTCCGAGATCGAGAGAAGGCTGGCTATTCTTGAGAAAAGCACTTATGACCGCCAAGGGATTCGGAGTTGCATACTGAATGCTACGATTCTTAGCAGCGCCGTAGACGCCTATCGCCTCGGGAAGCCACTGTCGGACGTCGAGAGGGGAATGATAGACAGGTACATGCCCAGTGCAATGGTTGCAGTTCAGGGAAAAAGCATGCAGTCGGCGCTCTTCATCCTCTTGGATGAGCAGAGGAAGGTGAGCGAGGAATGCCTGGATGGAGCCAGGATTAGTGCAGATCCGACTGGGAAGTTTTCGGCCCAACCTCCAGTGCAATAGAGATCGTCTAAGCGATATTTGTTGAACGCTTTACTTCCAATGCGCACCGCCATAACGGACCAATTGGAGAGTTGCCTAATAGGCGCTGCCACCGCGATGCCATCCGCTCCCGCCCCATCGCAGACCTATTCGGCGTAGTTCCGATGCCGACTTAGCCCTAATCAGCGCCCTCGCCCTAGATTCACTTGAAGGCAAGCGAGCACGGCACTTCAACTTGTGTGCACTGGAACCCGCTACCGCGATTCTCATCGCCCGTTGTAGGCGGAGAAATAGAAGGAGGGGCGTAATCTAAGACTCAACATTACGCCCCAATGCCTTGCAGACCACCTCAACCAGATAGCTTGGAACTCCTCGGCACCTCGCCGCCCCTATCTGTCTTTTTCTCGTCATCACACGGCACCAAGTCCCGCAGACTAGTCATGAATGACCGACCTAGTGGGCTTAGTCGAGTCAACCTGATCCTACCGTCGTGCGGTGCCAAGAAGACTTCAACCAACCCCAACTCCCGAAGTATGCGTAGGGATCTACTAATGGTGCTTTGGGCAACAGGGACAGCCCTGCTCATCTGCTTCTCGATACTACGCGCAGACAATCCCGCCGCATCTACGCGCCACAGCGCCATAAGGAAGTAAATCTGGCGTAGCGTGGTGTCAGGGCCCATCAGATCAGAGAGACGCCGTATCGGAACTTCCAGCAAATGCGATTGACGTGAGACCGGCCCATAGGACGCGTCATTGGCTACGACAGCGTCGCGCTGCGCTTTAGAGGGGCGCGGTGACCTCATCTGCGCTCGCCCCTGCCAGTCGTTCCAGAGCGCGTCCGGAGGTCCACTATAAGCCTGGCCCGAAAGGGAAGACCGATCATGAGGTATAGGCCGTATGCCGTCTTCCCTGCTTCGATCCTGGCAATTTCGCCAGGAAGCAACCTTTCTAGTGCAACTTTTAGCATTGCGTCAGTCCGATTGTGGGCAGATCAGAACTAAAGCACAGCCCCGCAGATATCGAAAATCCAAACTATCGCCAATCATCGATGCGGTTCGATTGACGGATGCAGTTGAGACCGACACTGATGCCGTTGCTGGCAACGCGCCCACTCCTCGCAACTCGCCCGCCATCAGGTGACCTATCGATCTCTCGCAGGTCGTGTGGTGGAGTCAATCGCCAACGAGGTCGTCCTCGCCTAGCTCCCATCGCGAGCGTCGCAGGTACGCCTCGCTAGGCCAACGCTTGGGCAGAACTTGATCCACTCGACCGCACAGCGTATCCAGCAGGGAAGTCAGAATCGAGGGATCGAACAGCCCGAGGAGAATCCGCGCAACAAGCAGCGAAGTGACCAGAAATCGGCTTCTCAGGATCGTACCGTTGTGCTTCCCACTGTACCCCACACGTGTACCGCAGGGGATCGTAAATCGCTGATTTGTAAGCGATAGGGAAGCATGGTGCCGGAAACAGGAGTCGAACCTGCGACCTACGCATTACGAATGCGCCGCTCTACCAACTGAGCTATTCCGGCCTAGCAGGGAATTGTAGGGGGTGGCGATCAGCAGGTCAATCGAGGTCAGCCTGCTGGCGCTCCCCCTGCCTGCCCCTGGCGCGGCGGATCGACTGCACCGTCAACACCCCGAAAAACACGCAGAACAACGAAAGCCCGACCAGGGCGACGTCGTGCATGCCGCCCAGCTGTCCGCTGGTGGCCCGGCTCCACAGGTAACGCGTCGCCAGCAGGATGATCAGCAGCGCGACCGCCAGATTGATCCACTTCATGATGGCCCTGAACGTCGTCTGGGTCATGGATGTATTACTCCCTCTGCAGGCATCGTCGGTGGCTTACCTGGCCGCATTATCAGCCAGTACCCACCGCATTGACGCAGGCGCGCCCAGCGGCGAAATCCCGCAGGTTCCCCAACGTGATCGCCGAGATCTCCTGCAGCGCCTCAACGGTAAAGAAGCCCTGGTGGCCGGTCACCAGCACGTTGGGGAAGGTCATCAGGCGTTGGAAGGCCTCGTCGTCGATGATCTCGCCGGAAAGGTCCTGGAAGAACAGCGCGCTTTCCTGCTCGTAGACGTCGATGGCCAGATGACCCAGCCGCCGCGATTTCAGCGCGCGGATCACCGCATGGGTGTCCACAAGCGCGCCGCGTGACGTGTTGACCAGCATCGCGCCGGTCTTCATCCGCGCCAACGAGGCGTCATTGATCAGGTGCTGGGTATCGGGCGTCAACGGGCAATGCAGCGAGACGATGTCGGCCCGCGCCAGCAGTTCATCCAGACCAACCCTGCCTCCCACGCCGGCGAAGGCCGGCGATGGATACGGGTCGTGCCCCAGCACGGTGCAGCCCATGCCCTTGAAGATGCGCGCGGTGGCCAGGCCGATCTTGCCGGTGCCGACGATGCCGACCGTGCGCCCATGCAGGGTGCGCCCGAGCAGGCCATCGAGCATGAAGTTGCCCTCGCGCACGCGGTTGTAGGCGCGATGGGTCTGCCGGTTGAGCGTCATCACCAGCGCCAGCGCGTGCTCGGCCACGGCTTCGGGGGAATAGGCCGGCACCCGTGCGACGAACAGGTCCAGCGCTTTCGCGGCGGCCAGGTCCACATTGTTGAAGCCGGCGCAGCGCAGCAGTACGGCGCGTACGCCCAGTGCATGCAGCGCGTGCAGTACCGGCGCGTCGAGGCGGTCATTGACGAACACGCAGACGGCGGCGCAGTCCTGTGCCAACGCAGCGGTATGCACGTCCAGCGCGGCATCGAAGTACACGAACGCAAAGCCCTGCCCGGTCGCATCGCGCTGGTTGGCCTCGTCCAGGAAGCGACGATCGTAGGGGCGGGCACTGAAAACGGCGATCTGCATGACGGGGCCTGGCGGGAGTTCCCTGCCGACCATACCGCAGCACCTGCCCTGATGGGATGGCCCCGGCGATACGCATATCGCCGGGGCCGGGTACCGCTTAGAACCGGTAGCCCAGACCCAGCATCACGCCGTTCTGGATCTGCCCGTCGCGGCGCTCACCCACGTAGTCGGCCATGATCGACAGGCGCTCGCTGGCGCGACTGGTCACGCCCACGTTCCAGGCCAGTACCTGCTCGCCCACGGCCTGGCTGCTGGCACCAAACACCAGGTCCGGGGCCGCAGCAAAACCGGTGCTATAGCGCGCCTGCGAGTCGCCCAGCTCCTTCTGCCAGACCACGCGGGCACGCGGGGTGATGCGCTCGCCGTTGTTGCCCTCGAAGGTCTTGAACAGCTGCAGGCCGGCACCCACGCGGATGCTCTCCAGGCTGCCGCTGCGTCCTGCCAGCGCACCAGCGCCCTGCCCTTCGTTGAAGCGGGTGGCCGAGGTCCGCGCGTAATCCACCACCGGCAGCAGCGGCTGGATCACCAGTCCCTTGCCGGTGGTGAAGGAGAACGCATGCTCCACCCGCGCCGAGATCGCGTCGTTGCTGTATCGGGCACGCAGCGGCTGTTGCAGGCCATCGATGGCCGAAAGGCTGCGGCGGGTATCGTGGCGCAGGTCGGTGTAGCGCACGGCCGCCGACAGGTAGCCACGCGAATAGGTCGCATCCAGGTAGCCGCCCACATCCAGCGCGCGCACGTCGCCACTGAAACCGGAGCCATCGCTGGCCTTGGTCGACATGTCCGCGGCGGCCACGCTGACGCCGAGGGTGAC
The DNA here is from genome assembly GCF_049384345.1 of Stenotrophomonas sp. CASM110. Classification (NCBI taxonomy): domain Bacteria; kingdom Pseudomonadati; phylum Pseudomonadota; class Gammaproteobacteria; order Lysobacterales; family Lysobacteraceae; genus Stenotrophomonas; species Stenotrophomonas sp. CASM110. The sequence continues at coordinate 25,153 of NZ_JBMRGI010000002.1, read as the reverse complement.
GCGGTCATCGGCCACGTGCGTGTCGGCACCGACCACGATGCCGCCGATGTTATGGCTCAGGCCGGCCACGCCACCGTCGGCGTCGATGCGGCCATGGCTGGCGAAACCGCGCGCCCACAGGCCACGGCTGCCACCCGCCGCGCGGCTGTCGCCAGCAGCCTCGCCGGCCGGCTCGACCAGATGCATGGCCAGCTGGTTGAACAGGCTGCCATGGCGCATGCCCGGCTGCGCCGACACCGACTGCGCCGCCTGCGAGGCCAGGCCATCGGCATCGCCGCCACTGCGCATCGCTGCCTGGTGCTGCTGCACCACGTTGCCGATGCTGCCCAGCAGTGCATTGTCGGCCAGGCGCAGGCTGGCGTGTGCATCACCGCGCAGGGCGCCGGCCTGCTGTGCGATCACATCGCGGTCGGCGAACTGCAGTGCGCCGAGCAGCGACTTCAGGCCGCTGTCCTGGCGATCCGATGCGGCTGCCAGCGCGCGCCCCAGTCCATCGCCGGAGGTGCCGTTGGCAAACAGGCCCAGCTGATCGAAGCCCGGGTTGGCGGTCAGCCACAGCCCGTCGGCCGTCTGGTTGACGTTGAAGCTGAGCAGCGAATTGTGGCGCGGGCGGAATACTTCGCCCGCGGTGATGCTGGCGCTGTAGCCGGTGTCGCCCAGTCGCACGGCATCCTGGAAACCGCCCTGGTAGATCGGCCCTTCAACCAGATCGCGGCGGTAGCCGCCGGCATAGAAGCCCTGGGCGACGTTCAACGCCAGGTGTGCGCCCTGCGCGATCACCAGCGCCCCCTCTTCGGCCCCGCCATCGTAGAAGCTGCCGACGCGCAGGCGGCCACTGCCGGTGCCCCCGGCCTCGGTAACATCGAACAGCACCTGCCCGCCGGGCATGATGTTGACGTAGCCGTGGGTCACCAGATCACCGCCACGCGGCATCAGCGTGCCGAACACGCGCAGTCGGTTGAAGCCGTCTTCGCGCCAGGACGGGCCGGTGCCATCCAGCAACGCATCACTGTCGGTGCCGACCGATGCGATATCGCCATGGCCAACCACCACGCTGCCGGGCATCACCCGCAGCTCGGGGGTACGCAGCGCGCCGCCCTCCAGCGCGATGGTGCCGTTGTCGACCAGCATGAAATCGGCGCCGGTGGTTTCGGCGGTGCGCCAGGTGGCGCCGTTGCTGACACGGATCACGCCCGCCGAACCTGCCAGGGTGGACGCATCCAGATCGGCCAGCCGCAACTGGCCGCGCAGCTCATCCTGGAGGTCGGGATCGGCGAGCAGCTGTTGCAGCGACTGCGTGCCGATGCCGTTCGGCCCCCGCGTGGAGACGTTGTACAGGCTCACCGCGTAGTTTATGTAGGTGCTGGCCCAATCGGTGTTCCAGCGCGCGAAATCGTCGTCGACGAAGGCCTGCAACTGGCGCGCGGTGCGCAGGTAGCCCGGATTGATGTCGCCGCTGACGTTGCTGGTCACATGCAGGGTGTCGCCCGGATCGCGATAGCCTGCCGTGTTGATGATGTTGTTGCCGCGGATGTCCTGGCCCGGGAACGACTCCAGCTTGCTGCCGCTGCCATCCGGATCGAAGGTGACCGATGTACCCGTGGTGCGCGCCGGGTCGCGGAACACCAGCAGGCCATTGGGCCGCACCACCTCATACATGGCCTTGTGCAGCAGGCCGGCATCCATGCCGCCGCCATAGTTGCCGGTGTAGATCTGGGTCATGCGCGGCGACGGTGCGTAGGTGATCCTGCCACCACTGCTGGCGGCATGGATCTGCACCGAATCGACCAGCGGCAGGTCGCCGCCGAGATAACGGTTGACGCCGCCGGACTGCATGATCGAGCAGGACGAAATGCAGTGGCCGGACACAATCGTGTCCAGGCCCTGGGTGCGGATCACCGCCTGCAGCCACTCGCCGGCGATCAGCGCGCCACCGTTGGACGTGCGCAGCACGACTTCGCGGATCGGGCGTCCTTCGGCCTGCGCCTTGGCCAGCAGCGCGGGCAGCGCCACCACATCGGCAACGGTTACGCCGCCGCTGAGGAAGACGCGATCGTCCTGCACGTGATAATTCATTGCCATGACGTCATCAACCGCCGCCATGGCGGTGATGCCCAGCAACGCTGCCAGGGCCAGGCTCAACTTCGAATGCTTCATGTGTTCTCTCTCCACCCGCAACGCACGGGTCGAAAGTTCAACGTCCGGACGGTGCGCCCTCCCCCAGTGCAGCGCCCCTCGAAACATGAACGCATTCACAATGGATTCGTGGGCCACGCACACTCTTCCCCATCCGGTCATCGTCGCGTAAAACTCGAAGACGTACCCGCCACCGACGTCCGAGGCCAGCCCTGTCCGCCCCCTCTCCTCTGATCCATCGCGCGCCGGACCTGTCCGCGCCGGCGGACGCGTTCATTGCGTTCGTGCGGGAGGAACGCGCGCCGTTGTGTGCGTTCCTGCGCACGCGCGGTGTCGGGCCGGAGGATGCCGAGGACATCGCGCAGGACTGCATGGAGCGGCTGATCCGCTATCGCGCGCACAGTGCCGACGAGCTGCGGCTGCTGCTGTATCGTATCGCCCGCAACCGCCTGGCAGACCGCGGCCGTTCGTCGCAGTCGCGGCCGCATCTGTCCCTCGCCGAACATGATGGCGGCAACGAGCCTTCCAGCACGTCGCCCGATCCATTGCGCCAGGCCGAGTCCGGGCAGATGCTGTCCCTGCTGCGGCAGGCCCTGTTCAAGCTGCCCGAGCGCGCGCGCGAGGTGTACCTGCTCAACCGGATCACCGGCATGAGCTACACGCAGATCGCGCGGCACTGTGGAATTACTGCCAAGACCGTGGAAAAACACATCGCCCGCGCCCTGCAGGGCCTGCGCCAGGAACTCGGAACGGATCCGCTGCACAACGACAGGGACAACGGATGAGTCACGCCAGGCCCAGGGAAGATACGCAGCTGTTCGAACGCGCCAGCGCCTGGGTGGCGCGGCTGGAGGCTCCGGACTGTACGCCGGGCGAGCGCGAGACGTTCGAGGACTGGTTGGCCGAGGACCCGGCCCATGTTACTGCCTGGGTCCAGGCCGAGACCCTGTTCCAGCAGGGCGAGGAACTGGCCGCCGACCCGTGGCTGCGCACCGCCGCGGCACGTGCGGCACGGCCGGCGCCGCGTCGCTGGCTGCCGGCAGTGGCCGCTGCCGCAGGCGTCTGCCTGGCCATCGGGATCGGCTGGATGATTGCCGTCGACGGCAACCCCACGCCGCTGCGCTACGCCAACGATTCCCACCAGCCCCGGCTGCAGACGCTTGCCGATGGCAGCGTGGCCACGCTGGATGCGGGCACCACCCTGCACGCCCGTTTCGGTTGGCGCCATCGCAACCTGGTGCTGGAACGTGGCCGCCTGCAGCTGCAGGTCGCACCGTCGGGCAAGGCCCTGCAGCTGCGCGCCGGCGACAGCACCATCCGCGACATCGGCACCACCTTCCAGGTGGAACGCCTGCATGATGGCCTGGTCGAAGTCGCACTGCTGGAAGGTGCGGTGGAAGTCAGCAGCGGGGGCACCCAGCACACCCTGGCGCCCGGCCAGCAACTGCAGGTACTGCCGAGTGGCCGCATCCAGCCCGGTCCGGCACTGTCGTCCAATGCCGCCGCTGAAGGCTGGCTGCAGGGACAGCTGGTGTTCGATGCCACACCGCTGTCGATCGTGGTCGAACGCATGAACCGCTACGGCCACACGCCGCTGGTGATCGCCGATCCGGAAATCGCCAGCCTGGCGGTAAGCGGCACCTTCCGTGCCGGCGACGCGCAGGAACTGCTGTCGGCACTGGAACTGGGCTGGTCGGTGGCTGGCCAGACGCGACCGGATGGCGCGCTGGAACTGCGCCGCACGTACTGAGGAGGCCTGCGGTGATGGCAGTACCGGGCGCGCTGCAGGGGGGGCTGCTGCTCCGCACCCTGTTCTGCCTCGCGTTGGGCATCCCCGCGCTGCCGTCTGCCGCTGCGGCCGAGCAAGCGGGCACCCTGGAGGTCGATGTTGGCTCAGGCCCGCTGGCGCCGGCCCTGCAGCAATGGGCGCGACAGAGCGGCATTGCCCTGCTGTTCGATGCGCGTGAGCTGGATGGCCTGCGCACGGCCGGCACTCATGGCCACCGCGATGCGGCCGCGGCCCTGAAGGAACTGGTCGCGGGCATGCCGGTGAACATCCTGCGTACGCCCGCTGGCGGATTCGTCGTACGCCGTACCCACCCCGCGCTCCCATCGCGACCTTCGGTCGCGGCACGCGCCACGCCCGCAGCACCTTCGCCACACAAATCCGCCGACGCGCCGCCGCAGGTGGAACTGGCGCCGATCCATGTCACCGGCAGCCGGCTGCCGCGCACCTCCGTGCAGACCACGCTGCCGGTCACCATCATCGACCGCGATGACATCCTGCGCAGCGGCTACGGCAGCCTGTTCGACCTGCTGCGGCACTTGCCGGGCATGAACGGCCACCCGGCGATGAGCACCTCGCGCAGTGGCGATTCGCAGTACCTGCCGGTGGGTGCGGCCACCACCACCAGCCTGGACGGCATGGGCCCGCGTGCGACCCTGTTCCTGGTCAATGGCCGTCGCCTGCCACGCTATCCCATGGTGTCGCTGGAACAGGGTGGGCTCACCGATCTTGGGGGAATTCCGCTCAGCTTCGTCGAACGCATCGAGCTGGTACGTGGCGGCGCCTCGGCCATCTATGGCGCCGACGCGATGTCCGGCGTGGTCAACATCATCCTGCGCGACCAGGCTGACGGCCCGGAAGCCATGCTGCAGACCGGCCTGAGCGGGCGCGGCGACGCTGGCCAGTATCGCGTGCAGGCGGCCACCGGCGGCGTGCGCGACGGAGGGGACCGCTGGTTCGCCGGCATCGACCTGCACCGCATCGACCACGTGGCCGGTGATCGCCGCCAATGGCATGCGGAAACCTCGCAGTACCTGATCGGCGCGTTCCGCGATGGACGCTACTGGCCGGCAGAACGCTGCGAAGGCCCATTGACGCGGCGCGATGGTGCCTGCTGGTTCGACAGCGCCCGACCACGCTCGCTGCAACCGGCCTCGGATACCGCCTCGGCCTACCTGCGCTACCGGCATGAGCGCGGCGAAGGTCGCTATGCCTACGCCGAGGCGCGGGCCAGCCACAACCGGCAACGCTTCGACCTTGGTCCAACCGCCGTTGCCATCGGCCTGTACGGCTTCACCTTCAACAGCGTGCTGCGCGAAGCTGGCAACGTGCGTCCGCATGTACGTGCCACCGACGCCGACGTCACCTTCGGCATTGGCCGCGACCAGGGCCGGCGCAGCTGGGATGCCGGCATCAGCGCACAGCGCAGCGATGTCAGCCTGTCCACGTCGGGCACCGTGCGCGCCGAGCCCCTGCTGCGGGTCGCCGAGACACTGGATTTCCTGCCCGGCTTCACCTCGTTGCCGGCGGGCGCGGCCGAGCAGTTGTTCCCGTCGATCCGCAATCGCGGGCGCACCGAGCAGTGGCAGGGCTGGTGGGGCATGCAGCGGGAGCTGATGCCATTGGCCGGCGGTGCTGCACAGCTGGCCACCGGCATCGACCTGCGCCAGGAGCGCTGGACCTCGCATCCCGACGCCCTGCTGAGCCAGGGTGACCTGGCGCTGGGCCTGCCGCAGGAGCAGCGCCACCTGGCGCGCCGCAGTGGCGGCGCCTACGCCGAACTCGGCCTGCCCCTGGCGCACACGCTGCGCATGGACCTGGCCGCACGCTGGGACCGCGATGGCGACTACCAGGCCTTTTCACCCCGTGTTGGCCTGCGCTGGAGCCCCACGCCCCGGTGGTCCTTCCTGCTTGCCAGCGGGCGCGGCTACCGTGCGCCCAGCCTGTTCGAGCAGCGGCGCCCCCCGGGCTATTTCGGTGCGATCGAGCTGCCGGCCTCCAGCGCCCTGCCCGACTGCGCGCAGAGCAGCGGCAACGGGCGCTGCAGCGTCACCGTGGACGTGGTGGAGAACGATGCGTTGAAGGCCGAGCGGTCGCGCAGCCATTCCCTGGCCGCGACCTGGACGCCGACCGATACGTTCTCGCTGTCACTCACCCACAACATCGTCGAACTGCGCAACGAGATCCTGGCCCTGCAACCGGCCGACGCGGTGTGGAACCCCGGCACCTGGGAGCTGGACGAGGACGGCCACCTGAGCAACCTGCGCCTGTCCTTCGACAACATCGGCCGCACCACCTCGCGCAACTTTGTACTGCGCGGGGAGTACCACATCGATACCGGCAGCACCGGCCAGTGGCTGTTCTCGCTCGATGCGCTGAAGCAGCAGGAACTGCGCCGCGAACGTGGCCATGATGCAACGGTGGACCTGCGCGGCCATGTCACGCCGACGATGGCCGCCGTGCTGAACGTGCAGTGGCAGAACAGCAACTGGGACATCGCCCTGCGCGGCAACCAGGTGGGGCGCACGCGCGCCTGGCTGCCCGGTGCGGAATGCCCGGAGGAACAGCGCGAGCAGAACCACTGCATGAACCCCCGGCAGCTGCGCTGGAACCTGCATCTCGCACGACGCCTGGGGCCGCGCGTGGTCGCCGCGCTGGACGTGCACAACGTGCTCGACACGCAACCGGTGAACTATCTGGTTGGCAACGGTGGCCAGATGCCGGGGCTCGACGATCCGCTCGGCCGCTACTTCCTGCTGACCCTGCAGATCCGCTGAGCGTAGTACCCTACGCGCCCTGTTCCATCGGTTCCCCACCACCCCATGAAGGCCTATCTCTGGTTCTGGGGCGCGTTCCTGCTGTTCTTCGCGTTGCCCTTCCCCTGCATCCTCTATGTCGGCACGTCGTGGCCGGTGCAACTGGCCGACCGCAGCGCGCCATGGCTGGCCCTGCTGCTGCTCGCGCTGTCGGTGATCCTGTGGCTGGCCCTGCTGCTCGCCTTCCTGCACTACCTGCTGCTGGGCCCGCCGCGCGCGCTGCATCGGGTGCGCACCATCCTGGCCGGCGGTGAGCCGCGCGACGCGTTGATCGAACAGGCCGAGCCGACCGGCGTGCACGTGCGCGGCTTCGCTCAGTGGAAGCTGCAACTGGGCTTCCAGAACCTGTCCGGCACGCCCATCAACGAACAGATGCTGGTGGTGGACAGCAAGCCGCAACTGCAGCGTTTCGTTGCCGGCAAGCGTATCGAGGTACGCCTGAGCCGGATGCCGGGCGCGTTCCCCAACGTGGTGCTGGAGGGGGCGCAACCCGAACTGGATGTCGCCAGCCTCTGGCGTCGTGGTGTCGGCGCAGCGATCGGCATCGTGGCGGTGGCCAGTGGCTATGTGGCCGCCTATCGGCTGCAGAGTGAGGGGCTGGGCTGGACCTTCCTGTCGCTCGGTCATCCGCTGCTGGTGTGCCCGCTGGTGTTGTGCGGCTACGCGCTGGGCCTGCGCCTGCTCGGCCGGCTGCTGCAGGCCGACGCCCGCGGTGACGCGCTGAAGTATCGCGGCATCGGCGTGGATGCGAAGGTGCTGAAGCTGCGCCAGACCGGCACCTATCTCAACGAGCAGCCGCAGGTGGAGTTCCAGCTGGAATACATCGACCGCGAAGGTGGCGTGCAGCAGGTGAGCGTGCGCCGCTTCATCCCGTTGATCGAGCTGGCCAATCTTCCGCGCGAGCGGGTCACGCTGTTGTACGACCCGGAAGATCGCCGCAACGTTCGCCTGGAGGGTGTATGAAGCAGCCGCCCTCGACCCGGCTGGTGTTCTCCGTGGTGTTGCTGGTGCTGGCCGGCGTCGCCGTGGCAGGCGGAGCCCTGCAGACGCTGGGCGAAACACTGGGCCATTCGGTGCAGGCCGACAGCGCAAGCGCGCCGATCGCCATGCCGCCAGCGCGCGAGAGGCCCGCTTCGCTCGCGCCGATGACCGAGCCGCGGTTGCCGCCGGTGCCCGAACGCAACAACCGGTTGCTCGATGCGGACTACCTGCTGGCCGCCCGCCAGGCACTGGAACAGATGCCTGCGCTGGCCGGGCACCGGCTGACGGTATTCCACAGCATCCACTTCTACGACGATGGCCGGATCAATCTGGACCTGGTGGATCCGCAGCAGCCGTCACGCGTGGACAGCTACCACTTCGAACGCGGCCAGTGGCGCAAGGGCGACCCGGTCAATCCGCAGCGCTTCGCGCCCACCATCACCCTGCGCCGCAGCAGCACGGCGCTGGCCAACATCGATTTCGAGGCGGTGCCGCGCGTGGCCCAGGCACTGCAGGCACAGCGCAACGCATTGATGGGCACTCCCGGTGAAGTCGGCCACGTCTATGTGATCGTGCGCAAGGGTGGCACTCTGGTCTGGCTGCCGGACGAAGTCGCCGGTGATCGCCAGTCCGCACGCCTCTCTTTCGACGCACAAGGCCGTTCCGGCAACGCGACCCTCCGATAGTCAACGCGAAAAGGGGACGGAGGGGATTAAGTCGTTTGTGCCTTGGTGCCGTCTGCGACTTAATCCCCTCCGTCCCCTTTTTGCTGTTTCACGGAGCGGGCGATGGCGTACTGCGCGCCGTAGTAGGTGGACAGCACCAGCAGGCTGGCCAGTGGCAGGCCGCCGGCGAAGCGGTCCCAGGCCAGCAGCGAGTCGCTGGCGACGAACAGCAGCGCACCGGCGGCCGCCCAGCGGGAGCTGCTGGCATCCATTGCATCGGTGTGCGGTCGCCGCCACTGGCGTGCGAGCGCCAGGACCGCCATCGAGGCTAGCACCACCACGTATGCCAGCACCGGAATGCGCATCGGTGCGGGCAGGTGCGGCCACAGACCAAGTACATTCAGTACAGCGAACGCGCCGAGCAGGACGCTGGCGGCAAGCAGGCCACGTCCGGCACGCAGGCCATCGCGGAAGGCGACGATGTAGCAGAGGTGCGCCAGCAGGAACGCGACCAGCCCCGGCACGAACGCATCCACCGGCAACATCAGCGCGATATCCCCCACGCACGACAGCAGCATGCCAGCCAGCACCGCGCGCCGGTAGAACGGCTGCGCGGGATCACACACCCGCCAGGCGATGGCCGCGATCAGCAGCGTGGTCGCGGGCTTGGCCAGCCAGTGCAGCCAGCGCCCGTCACCGTCCAGGAACGCGCCGAGGATGGCGAGGATCGCCATCAGCAGGATCACGCCATCGCGGGCGCGCGGCGTCATCGCGCCTTCCACAGGTCCGCAAGGCGGTCAGGCTTGCCGGCGATACGCTCCAGCACCGGGTACTGCAGGCCACCGTGGTAGGCGATGTTCATCGTTTCGATGCGGTCGAACTGCTTCACCAGCAGTACGATCGGCGCCTTGTCCTTCGCCGCCGCAGCTACCGCATCCTTCAAGCGCTGGCTGCTGTACTCGCGTCCGCCAACGGCAATCAGCTTCATGCCCGGCGCCAGGCCAGCATTGAACGCCGGGCTGTCCCAGATCACGTCGCCGACCACGCCGCTGTCGAGCACGGTCGCACCCAGCGAGTACGCCAGCAATGCCGCCTTGGCGCGTTTTTCCTGCGCCTTGTAGGCATCGTTCGGCGTATCGCGGTAGACCAGCTTCCAGCCCGCCAGTTCCAGGCCGCCGGTCAACGAACCGTGGCCGTCCAGGCGCCCGCGCAGGAACGTCGCCCAGTCATACGGCGCTATGCCGTTCAAGGTCGCGACCACGTCGTTGAAGGTGTACGGGTTGACGTCCCAGTCGCCGTTGCCGACGCCGAAGAACGCACGTGCGAAGTCATCCAGGCTGCGCCGGTTGCCGCTCAGTTCGCGCAGCTTGCCCTCCACTTCCAGCCACAGCATCTGGCCGCCGGAGTAGTAGTCCTCGCTCATCTGATAGTTGCGGTAAGGCAGCGTGCGGCGCTGCGCGATGGTCGGGTCATTGGTGGTGTCCTGCAGCGGCCGCCAGGCCAGGCCCGGGCGACCACGGTCATAGGTCGCGGCCACGTTGGCCAGCATGTCGCGCGCCTGCGCGGTCGACCACAGCCCTGAACGCGCCGCCAGCACCTGGCCCCAGAACTGGGTCTGGCCTTCGTAGACCCACAGCAGGCTGTCGCCCATCGGCGTGTTGAAGTTGGCGGTGGCGAGATCCGCGCCGCGACGGTACTTGCCGTTCCAGGAATGGGTGTACTCGTGCGGCAGCAGATCGCGCATCCACGCGTTGTTGTCCCACTCGGTGAAGTAGCCCGGGTCGGCGCTGTTCTCACTGGAACGGTGATGCTCCAGGCCGATGCCGCCGAGGCGGTCCGTCAATGCCAGCAGGAACTCATAGTGGTTGTAGTGCCGCGCGCCGTAGAGCTTGTCGGCCTGCTGCACCAGCGCGCGGTGCATCGTGATCTGCGCCTCGCTCGGCTTCAGCGATTTGGCGTCGTCGGCAAACACGTTGAGGTGCACCGGCACCTTCGCGCCCGGATCGAGATCGATGCGCTGGTAGTGCTCGCCGGCAAACAAGGGCGAATCGACCAGATGGTCATAGGAGATCGGCTTGAACACCACGGTGTCACCGTCGCGGCGCGCGGTCTCCAATGCAGTGGCGAACGACCAGCCCTTGGGCAGGGTAACGCTGGCCTGCGCCTGCAGCTGGCGCGCGTCGATGCCGGCCGGATACAGCGAGTTGGCGTTCCACTGCAGGTTGAGCATTTCCGGGGTCATCACCACCCGGCCCTGGCTGCCGCCCTGCGAGGACAGGAAATCGAAGTGGGCGACGATCTCGCTGGCGCCCTCGGGCACGTTCACCTTGAACGCATAGACGTTGTACTGATCGCGCTGCCAGGCCAGCGGCTTGCCGTTGGCGGTCACGCGCAGGCCGGCCAGCTTGTCGATCGGGCCGGTGGGCGAATGGTTGCCGGGAATCCACTGCGGGTACAGCAGGGTCATCGGGCCGGGCTTGGCCGGCACGGTGGCGGTCACCTTGAAGATGCGCCGGGCCAGATCGCGCGCGTCCACATCGATGCGCAGCAGTCCTGGGGCTGCCGCGTTGGCCGGTGGCGAGGTCTGCGCAAGTGCAGGCGTGGCCGCCAGCGCGAACAGCAACGACATTGCCAGGGCTCGGGTCTTCATCAGGCAGTTTCCAACAACGGGGAATCCTCCGATGCTAGGCCTGTGCGATGGCCGGCCCCATGGCCAAAGGTCATGGGCGGTGCGCCCACCCGGCCATGCCAAAGGCGTGCGAACCAAGGTTCGCACCCACCAGATCAGTTTCGGTTCGCACCCACACCGGGTAGTGGCGGGCCGTACCCTGCAGACGTCCTTCCGCGCTCAGTCGACCAGGCGCAGGCGCAGTTCCTTCGGCAGCGCGAACACCATCGATTCCGGTTCGCCGTCCAGCTCGCCCACGCCGGTGGCGCCCAGCTCGGCCAGGCGCGCCAGCACGCCATCGACCAGCACCTGCGGCGCCGAGGCGCCGGCGGTCACGCCGATGTGCTGCTTGCCTGCCACCCATGCCGGGTCGATCTCGTGCGCACCATCGATCAGATACGACTCCACGCCTTCACGGCGGGCCAGCTCGCTCAGACGGTTGGAGTTGGAGCTGTTCGGCGAACCGACCACCAGCACCAGGTCGCAGCGCTTGGCCAGGTCGCGCACAGCATCCTGGCGGTTCTGCGTGGCGTAGCAGATGTCGTCGTTCTTCGGGCCCTGCATCGCAGGGAACCGCTCGCGCAGCGCATCGATGATGCCGCGCGTGTCATCCACCGACAGCGTGGTCTGGGTGGTGTAGGCGAAGTTTTCCGGCTGGTTGATCTGCAGCGTCGCGACCTGCTCGACATCCTCGACCAGGTAGATCTGCCCGGTCCCGGCTTCGCGGTTCCACTGGCCCATGGTGCCCTCCACTTCCGGGTGACCGGCGTGGCCGATCAGCACCACGTCACGGCCGGCACGGCAGTGGCGGGCGACCTCGAAGTGGACCTTGGTCACCAGCGGGCAGGTGGCGTCGAACACCTTCAGGCCACGGCGCTCGGCTTCCTGGCGCACGGCCTGGGACACGCCATGCGCGCTGAAGATCACGGTGTTGTTGTCCGGAACCTCGTCGAGCTCTTCGACGAAGATCGCGCCGCGCTGCTTCAGGTCGTCGACCACGAAGCGGTTGTGCACCACTTCATGGCGGACATAGATGGGCGCGCCCAGCGTTTCGATCGCGCGCTTGACGATCTCGATCGCACGATCGACACCGGCACAGAAACCACGCGGGTTGGCGAGCAGCACATCCATCAGTTCAGTCTCCCGGCGGCAGCCGGCTTACGGTTTCGGGTTGGCATTATCCGCCTTTTTGGCGGACTTGCCGTCGAACAGGCCAAACAGCGCGATGCCGACGGCACCCACCACGATGGCCGAGTCGGCGATGTTGAACGAGGGCCAGGTGTAGCTGCCCACGTACCACTGGATGAAGTCGACCACGTGGCCGTGCACCTGGCGGTCGATCACGTTGCCGATGGCGCCACCGATGATCAGCGCATACGGCACCGCGGCCTTCCAGTTGCCGCGGGCGGTGCCGCGCAGCCACCACGCCATCAGCCCGCTGATGGCGATCGCCAGCGCGGTGAAGAAGTACTTCTGCCAGCCACCGGCGTCGCTCAGGAAACTGAATGCCGCGCCGGTGTTGTAGGTGCGGTACCAGTTCCAGAAGCCGTCGATGACCACCACCGGCTGGAACTCCGGCAGGCTGGACAGCACCCAGGCCTTGGACCACTGGTCCAGGCCGATGATGGCCACCGACAGCAGCAGCCAGACCAGGGCGTTCGGATGCGGACGGGGCGCGGCCATCAGAACCAGCTCCGCACTTCGCCGGCGCCGGTCACGTTGCTCACGCAACGGCCGCACAGCTCGGGATGGTCGGCGTTGCTGCCGACGTCGGCGCGGTGGTGCCAGCAGCGCACGCACTTGGCCTTGGTGGTCGGCTGGGCGCTGACGAACACCTCGTCGGTGGTCGCCGGGCGCACCTGCACGTCGCCACTGATGAACAGGAAACGCAGTTCATCGGCCAGCGGCTGCCAGCGCGCGGCCTGTTCTTCGCTGGCGGCGATGGTGATCTCCGCTTCCAGCGCCGCACCGATCGCACCGTTGGCGCGCATCGGCTCGAGCACCTTGGCCACCTGCTCGCGCACGGCCAGCAGCTGGTCGAAGTCGGCGGCATTGAGCTGGGCATCGGCCGGCAACGGCGCCAGGCCGTCATACCAGGTGGTGAACAGCACGTGGCCGGCGCGTTCACCCGGCAGGTAGCCCCACAGCTCGTCGGCGGTGAAGGTCAGGATCGGCGCCACCCAGCGGGTGAACGCTTCGGCGATGTGGTACATCGCGCTCTGGGCCGAACGGCGACCGTGCGAATCGGTCGGCATGGTGTACAGCCGGTCCTTGGTCACGTCCAGGTACAGCGAGCCCAGGTCCACGCTGCAGAAGTTCAGCAGCAGCTGCACGATCTCGGCCATGTTGTAGCCGTCGTAGGCCGCCTTGATCTTCTCCTGCAGCTCCCACGCGCGATGCACGATCCAGCGGTCCAGCGCGACCATCTGCTCGAGCGGCTGCAGGTGCAGCGCCGGGTCGAAACCGTCCAGGTTGCCGAGCAGGAAGCGCGCGGTGTTGCGCAGGCGGCGGTAGGCGTCGGCGTTGCGCTTGAGGATCTCCTGCGACAGCGACATCTCGTTGCTGTAGTCGGCCGAGGCGATCCACAGGCGCAGGATGTCCGCGCCCAGCTTGTTCATGATGTCCTGCGGCTCGATACCGTTGCCCAGCGACTTGGACATCTTGCGGCCGTGCTCGTCCACGGTGAAGCCGTGGGTCAGGCACTGCTTGTACGGGGCGCGCTTGTCGATCGCCACGCCGGTCAGCAGCGAGGACTGGAACCAGCCGCGGTGCTGGTCGGACCCTTCCAGGTACAGGTCGGCCGGCTTGCCGAAGCCACGCGCGGCGAGAACGCCTTCATGGGTCACGCCCGAATCGAACCAGACGTCGAGGATGTCGGTGACTTTCTCGTAGTCGGCCGCGTCGGCACCGAGCAGTTCGGCGGCGTCCAGCGAATACCACACGTCGATGCCCTCGGCTTCGACGCGGTCGGCGACCTGCTGCATCAGCTCCACCGAACGCGGATGGATCTCGCCGGTCTGGCGGTGGGTGAACAGTGCGATCGGCACGCCCCAGGTGCGCTGGCGCGAGATGGTCCAGTCCGGGCGACCGTCGACCATGCTCTGGATGCGCGCCTTGCCCCAGGTCGGGAACCAGCCGACGGTGTCGATGGCGGCCAGCGCATCGTTGCGCAGGTTGGCCTTGTCCATCGAGATGAACCACTGCGGGGTGGCGCGGAACACCACCGGCGTCTTGTGGCGCCAGCAGTGCGGGTAGCTGTGGCGGATCGGATGGAACGCCAGCAGCGAACCGTTGTCGCGCAGCACGCCGACGATGGCCTCCTGCGCCTTCCACAGGTGCTGGCCCGCCAGCACCACGTCACCGGCCGGCGGGGTCGATTCCAGGTACACGCCGCGGCCGTCGATCGGAGTGACCTGGCCAGCGTTGTACTTGTCCAGCAGGCCGTACTTCTGGCTGACCACGAAGTCTTCCTGGCCGTGGCCGGGGGCGGTGTGCACCGCACCGGTACCGTCCTCGTCGGAGACGTGGTCGCCATTGAGCACCAGGATCTCGCGCTCCGGGTAGAACGGATGCGCCAGCAGCTGGTTTTCCAGCGCAGCGCCGGTGGTTTCACCATGCAGCACCACTTCGTCCACGCCATAGCGCTGCAGCGCGCGCTCGGCCAGGGCCGCGGCCAGCACCAGCCAGCGGCGCTTGCCGTTGTGGGCCGGGCCTTCGGCCAGCACATAGTTGATCTCCGCGCCCAGCGACACCGCCAGCGAGGCCGGCAGCGTCCACGGCGTGGTGGTCCAGATCGGTACGGCCACTTCGACGTCGACCGGCACGCTCACGCCGAACACCTGGCCGATGGCCTGCGCATCGCGTGCAGCGTAGGCGACGTCGATCGCCGGCGATTCCTTTTCCTGGTACTCGATCTCGGCCTCGGCCAGCGCCGAGCCACAGTCGAAGCACCAGTACACCGGCTTGGCGCCGCGGACCAGGTGGCCGTTGGCCACGACCTTGGCCAGCGCGCGGATCTCGTTGGCTTCGAAATCGAAGCTCAGGGTCTTGTACGGGTTGTCCCAGTCACCGGTCACGCCCAGGCGCTTGAAGTCCACGCGCTGGATGTTGATCTGCTCTTCGGCGAACTCGCGGCACTTCTGGCGGAATTCGACGGCGTCAAGCTTGGTGCCGACCTTGCCCCACTTCTTCTCGACCGCGATCTCGATCGGCAGGCCATGGCAGTCCCAGCCCGGCACGTAGGGCGCATCGAAGCCGGCCAGGTAGCGCGACTTGACGATGATGTCCTTCAGGATCTTGTTGACCGCGTGGCCCAGGTGGATGCGGCCGTTGGCGTATGGCGGGCCGTCATGCAGCACGAACAGCGGGCGGCCGGCGGCGTTGTCGCGCAGCTGCTGGTAGAGCCCCTGCTCTTCCCACCGCGCCAGAATGCCCGGCTCGCGCTTGGGCAGGTCGCCGCGCATCGGGAATTCGGTGGCTGGCAGGTTCAGGGTGGTCTTGTAGTCCTGGCTCACGCAGTGGCTCGCAATCTATGTTCGGAAAGGATGGCGCGCGCCTGTTCGGCGTCGCGGTGCATCTGGTCGGTCAGCGCCGCCAGATCATTGAATTTCTCTTCGTCGCGCAGCTTGGCGACGAACTCCACGTCGATGTGGCGGCCGTACAGGTCGCCCTGGAAATCGAACAGGTGGGCTTCCAGCAGCGGCTCCACGCCCTCCACCGTCGGCCGCGTACCGAAGCTGGACACCGAAGGCCAGGGCTGGTCGAACACGCCGTGCACCCAAGTCGCGTAGATGCCCGACAGTGCCGGGGTCTTCGGGAAGCGCAGGTTGGCGGTGGGGAAGCCCAGCGTACGGCCGAGCTGGCGCCCGCGCACCACCCGCCCGCTGATCGCGTAGGGGCGGCCGAGCAGGTCGTTGGCGCGGGCGAAATCGCCCTCCTGCAGCAGTTGGCGGATGCGGGTGCTGGAGATGCGCTCGCCATGCAGGTCCACCGCTTCGATCTCGCCCGCGGTGAAGCCGAGTTCGGCGCCCATCTCCTGCAGCAGTGCCAGATCACCGCGGCGGCGGTTGCCGAAGCAGAACTCGGGCCCGATCCACACTTCGCGGGCGCCCAGCCGGTGCACCAGCAACCGGCGCACGAAGGTCTCGGCCGGCATCGCCGCCATCACCGCGTCGAAACGCAGCAGGCCGATCGCATCGACGCCGAGCTCGCGCAGGATCTCGACCTTGCTGCGCGCCAGGGTCAGCCGCGGCGGCGGCGCGCCCTGGGCGAAGAATTCACGCGGCAGCGGCTCGAATGCCACGGCCACTGCGGCCACGCCCAAGGCGCGCGCGCGGGCAACCGCGTGGCGGACCAGCGCACGATGGCCCAGGTGGAGGCCGTCGAATGCACCGATACAGACCACGCTTCCGTTGGGGAACAGCTCCCCGCCCTCGACGCTTCTGAACAGCCTGCTCATCAACTCTCGTTCCGGCCCGACCGGGGCCGCCGCTTCAATGGTGTAACCCTGAAGTATAGCCGCCACGGACCGCGATCAATGCCCGCGCAGGTCGCGCGGGCGGAAGCCCATCGCCAGCATGGCCACCGCGTAGGTCGCGCCGCCGCCGCCGACCAGCAGCATCAGGCCACCGATACGGTGCCATTTGTCCATGCCGGTGAAGTCGGGGACCCAGTGCAGCAGGGCCAGCAGCACGCCGACCATGGCCACGCAGGCCACCCCCAGCCGCACCAGATAGCCGCCCCAGCCCGGCCGCCGCTGGTAGACGTCGGTCTTGCCCAGCCAGTACCAGAGCAGGCCCAGGTTCAGGTAACTGGACAGCGCACTGGCAATGCCCAGCGCCAGGTGCAGGCCCGGCTGCTTGCCGATGGCCGCCATCACGCCCTGTGCCTTCAGCTCGTCCGGCACCATCACCTGGTACAGCACGGCCAGCAGGGCGAAGTTGAACACCATGTTGGCCACCAGCGCGGCAACACCGGCGCGCACCGGGGTCTTGGTGTCCTGGCGGGCGTAGAAGGCCGGCAACACCACCTTGAGCAGGGCGAACGCCGGCAGGCCGAAGCTCAGGCCATACACCGACAGCGCGGTCATGCGGGTATCGAACGCGGTGAACTGGCGGTACTGGAACAGGGTGGCGATCAGCGGCTCGGCCAGCAGCACCAGGCCCAGCATCGCCGGCACCGAGATCAGCAGGGTCATGCGCAGGCCCCAGTCCAGCGAGCGCGAGAAGCCCTCGCGGTCGGTGCTGACATGGTGGCGGGCCAGCGCCGGCAGGATCACCGTGCCCAGCGCCACGCCGAACACACCCAGCGGCAGCTCCAGGAAGCGATCGGCCAGCGACAGCCAGGACTGCGAGCCGTCGGTCAGCTTGGCCGCGATGAGGGTATCCAGCAGCAGGTTGATCTGCGCCACCGACGAACCGAACAGGGTCGGCACCATCAGCGTCAGCACCTTGCGCACGCCCGGATGGTTCCAGCCCCAGCGCGGCAGGGTCAGCAGGTTGATGCCCTTCAGCGAGGGCAGCTGGAACAGCAGCTGCAGGAGGCCGGCCGCCAGCACCGCCCAGCCCAGCGCCAGGATCTGCTTCTCCGGGGTGCCGCCCAGTCGCGGCGCCAACCACAGCGCACCGGCGATCATGCACAGGTTGAGGATGACCGGGGTCAGCGCCGGCATCGCGAAGCGCTGGAAGCTGTTCAGCGCACCGCCGGCCAGCGCGGTCAGCGACACGAACAGCAGGAACGGGAAGGTCAGGCGGAACAGGTCGACCAGCAGGGTCTGCTTGACCGGGTCGGTGTCAGCACCACTTGAGAATGCCACCGCCAGCTGCGGCGCGAAGATCAGCGCCAGGGCGGTGACCAGCATCAGCACCCCGCCCAGGGTGCCGGCGGTCCGGGACATCAGCTCACGCAGTTCGGCGTGGCTGCGGGTCTCCTTCACCTCGGTGAACACCGGCACGAAGGCGGTGGAGAAGGACCCCTCCGCGAACAACCGGCGCAGGAAATTGGGTATCCTGAAGGCAACCCAGAACGCATCGGTAACCGCATTGGTGCCGAACGTGGTAGTGATCACCTGATCCCGGACAAGTCCGAGAACCCGCGAGACCATGGTCATGCTGCTGAACGACAGCAGGCCCCGCAACATCTTCGGTGAACTCACTCAGCGTCCCTCTTGACAATCGACTTGACGTGCATTTCTCGGGCCATCATACTAGCTAGCTTGCTGTTCCCATAACACCGATTTTTTCAGGAAACCACCACCGTGGCCAATATCAAGTCCGCCAAGAAGCGCGCCAAGCAGACCGTCGTGCGCAACGCGCGCAACGTGGCTCAGCGCTCGATGCTGCGCACCGCTGTCAAGAAAGTGATCAAGGCGCTGGACGCCAACGATGCCGCCGGCGCCGAAGCCGCCTTCGCCGTTGCCCAGCCGATCCTGGATCGCTTCAGCGCGCGTGGCCTGATCCACAAGAACAAGGCTGCTCGCCACAAGAGCCGCCTGAACGACCGCATCAAGGCCCTCAAGGCCGCCTGATCCGGCGTTGCCGCCCTGCCCTTCGGGGTTGGGCAGCAGACAAAAGCCCGGCCCCGGCCGGGTTTTTTGTTGCCTGCGGTTTACCGGGATTGCCGGCCAGCGGCCGGCACTACCAAATGAAAAACCCGGCCGAAGCCGGGTTTTCCGCATGGAACCACAACGGCATCACTGCGCGTTGCGGGCTTCCAGCTCGTCTTCCTTCTGGCGATCGAAGAAGGCCATGATCCGGCTCATGATCGGGAAGGTACCTTCGCGGCCCAGCGCGGAAACCAGGAACCACGGCTCCTTCCAGCCCAGCTCGGCGACGATCTGCTCGGCCGCGGCCTGCGCCTCGTCTTCGAACATCAGGTCAGCCTTGTTCAGCACCAGCCAGCGCGGCTTGTTCAGCAGCTCCGGATCGTGCTTCTCCAGCTCGCGTTCGATCGCACGCACCTGCTCCACCGGCGAAATGCCCTCCACGCCGCCTTCCATCGGCGAGATGTCCACCAGGTGCAGCAGCAGGCGGGTGCGCTGCAGGTGGCGCAGGAACTGCGCACCCAGGCCGGCGCCGTCCGCAGCACCTTCGATCAGGCCCGGAATGTCGGCGATCACGAAGCTGCGGTGGTTCTCCACCTTCACCACGCCCAGGTTCGGGTACAGCGTGGTGAACGGGTAATCGGCCACCTTCGGCGTTGCCGCCGAAACGGCACGGATCAGGGTGCTCTTGCCGGCGTTGGGGAAGCCCAGCAGGCCGACATCGGCCAGCAGCTTCAGCTCCAGCTTCAGCGTGCGCTCTTCGCCCGGCTCGCCTGGCAGCGCCTGGCGCGGCGAGCGGTTGGTCGAGCTCTTGAAGTGCATGTTGCCCAGGCCACCGCGACCGCCCTTGGCCACCAGCAGGCGGTCGCCGTGCTGGGTCAGGTCGCCGATGACTTCATCGGTGGCAACGTTGATGACCACGGTGCCGACCGGCACGGTGATGGTCAGGTCTTCGCCGCCCTTGCCATAGGCCTGGCGGCCCATGCCGTTCTCGCCGCGCTGCGCCTTGAAGATACGCTCATGGCGGAAGTCGACCAGGGTGTTCAGGTTTTCGTCGGCGCGGATGTACACGCTGCCGCCCGCACCGCCGTCGCCGCCGTCCGGGCCGCCGAGCGGAATGAACTTCTCGCGACGGAAGCCAATGCAGCCGTTGCCGCCGTTGCCGGCGAACACTTCGATTTCTGCTTCGTCTACCAGTTTCATTGTTTCGATGCCTGCGATGGGCGCGACCTGTTGGCCGCCACCTTGAATGTCATGCCGGCCGCGGGCCGGCAACCCGGCCCAGCCGGTCTTGCTTCAACTCTAACGAAAAGCCCCGCCGAAGCGGGGCTCTCCATGCAGCGTGCTCTTCATCCAGCACGGCCATGCCGCGGCACGGGTGCCGGCGATGCCTGGATCAGGCGTCGGCCGAGACGATGCTGACGGTGCGACGCTTCTTGGCGCCCTTGACCGAGAACTCCACCTTGCCGTCCACGAGGGCGAACAGGGTGTGGTCACGGCCCAGGCCAACGCCGGTGCCCGGGTGGAACTGGGTGCCGCGCTGACGCACGATGATGTTGCCGGCTTCGATGGCCTGGCCGCCGAAGATCTTGACGCCCAGGTACTTCGGGTTGGAGTCGCGACCGTTGCGCGAGGAGCCTACGCCCTTTTTATGTGCCATGACTGCTTCTCCTGATGCTTAGCCGGCGATGCCGGTGATCTCGATTTCGGTGTAGTACTGACGGTGACCCTGACGCTTCATGTGGTGCTTGCGGCGACGGAACTTGATGATCCGGACCTTGTCAGCACGACCCTGGGACAGGACCTTGGCGGTGACGGCAGCGCCCTTCAGCGCATCGCCCAGCTTCACGCCGTCGCTGTCACCCAGCATCAGGATGTTGTCAAACTTGATCTCGCTGCCGACTTCGACTTCGAGCTTTTCAATGCGGAGCTTTTCGCCCTGCGCCACGCGGTATTGCTTACCGCCGGTGACCAGTACTGCGTACATGACCAGGCCTTCCTCTGTAGTTATTGTGGTCTGAGCTGCCGCCATCGAGGGCGGACAGGAGCGGAATTGTACGCAGATCAGCGGGCGCGGGTCAAGTCAACCCCCGAATGCCGCGGGAGGACGGCTCCGGAACGGGGTCAGATCCCTTTTCACCCCGTGAAAAGGGATCTGACCCCTGCCTGACGGCCTGTCTCACCAGATGAGACATCGGGCTGGCATTGTCGCCCATTGCCCCCATCTGGTCACCTCGGTAGGCTGACCGATTGCCGTTCCCTGCTGGCCCGGCACCCAGCCAACGCCCCCACAACCGGATCCCCCATGGCGATGGATTTCATCCGCATCCGCGGCGCGCGGACGCACAACCTGAAGAACCTCGACCTCGACCTGCCCCGCGACAAGCTGATCGTGATCACCGGCCTGTCCGGCTCGGGCAAGTCCTCGCTGGCGTTCGACACCATCTATGCAGAAGGCCAGCGCCGCTATGTCGAGTCGCTGTCGGCCTATGCGCGCCAGTTCCTGAGCGTGATGGAAAAGCCGGACCTGGACCACATCGAGGGCCTGTCCCCGGCGATCTCGATCGAGCAGAAGTCGACCTCGCACAACCCGCGTTCGACGGTCGGCACGATCACCGAGATCTACGACTACCTGCGCCTGCTGTACGCCCGCGTCGGCACCCCGCGCTGCCCGGACCACGGCTATCCGCTGAAGGCGCAGACGGTCAGCCAGATGGTCGACCAGGTGCTGACCCTGGACCCGGAACAGCGCTACATGCTGCTGGCCCCGGTCATCCGCGACCGCAAGGGCGAGCATGCCCAGGTGTTCGACCAGCTGCGCGCGCAGGGTTTCGTGCGCGTGCGCGTGGACGGCGAGCTGCATGAAATCGATGCGGTGCCGCCGCTGGCGCTGCGCCAGAAGCACACCATCGAGGCGGTGATCGACCGCTTCCGCCCGCGCGAGGACATCAAGCAGCGCCTGGCCGAGAGCTTCGAAACCGCGCTGAAGCTGGGCGACGGCATGGCCTCGGTGCAGAGCCTGGACAGTGCCGACGCTTCGCCGACGCTGTTCTCCTCCAAGTACTCCTGTCCGGTCTGCGATTACTCGCTGCCGGAGCTGGAACCGCGCCTGTTCTCGTTCAACGCACCGATGGGCGCGTGCCCCGGCTGCGACGGCCTGGGCATGGCCGAATTCTTCGATCCTTCGCGCGTGGTGGTGCATCCCGAGCTGTCGCTGGCCGCCGGCGCGGTGCGCGGCTGGGACCGTCGCAACGCCTATTACTTCCAGCTGATCGCCTCGCTGACCAAGCACTACCGGTTCGACGTCGACGCGGCATGGAACTCGCTGCCGCAGAACGTGCAGCAGGCCGTGCTGTACGGCAGCGGCGATGAGGCGATCACCTTCACCTACTTCACCGAAGCCGGTGGCCGCACCCAGCGCAAGCACCGCTTCGAGGGCATCATTCCCAACCTCGAGCGCCGCTACAAGGAAACCGAATCGCCGGCGGTGCGCGAAGAGCTGTCCAAGTACATCAGCGAACAGCCGTGCCCGGAATGCCATGGCGCGCGCCTGAACAAAGCGGCACGCAACGTGTTCGTGGCCGACCGCCCGCTGCCGGAGTTGGTGGTGCTGCCGATCGACGAGGCGCTGAAATTCTTCAGCGAACTGAGCCTGCCGGGCTGGCGTGGCGAGATCGCCGCGAAGATCGTCAAGGAAATCGGTGAGCGCCTCGGCTTCCTGGTCGATGTGGGCCTGGATTACCTGACCCTGGAACGCAAGGCCGACACCCTGTCCGGTGGCGAGGCACAGCGCATCCGCCTGGCCAGCCAGATCGGCGCCGGCCTGGTCGGCGTGATGTACGTGCTCGACGAGCCGTCGATCGGCCTGCACCAGCGCGACAACGAGCGCCTGCTCGGCACCCTCACCCGCCTGCGCGACCTCGGCAACACGGTGATCGTGGTCGAGCATGACGAGGATGCGATCCGCCTGGCCGACTACGTGCTGGACATCGGCCCGGGCGCGGGCGTGCATGGCGGCGAGATCGTCGGCCAGGGCACCCTGCAGGACATCCTGGAGGCACCGCGCTCGCTGACCGGCCAGTACCTGTCGGGCAAGCGCGCGATCGAGATCCCCGCGCGCCGGCACAAGCCGAACCCGAAGATGACCCTGCACCTGCGCGGGGCCAGCGGCAACAACCTCAAGGGTGTGGACCTGGCGATTCCGTCGGGCCTGCTGACCTGCGTGACCGGTGTGTCCGGCTCCGGCAAGTCCACCCTGATCAACGACACCCTGTTCTCGCTGGCCGCCAACGAGATCAACGGTTCCTCGCACCCGATCGCCCCGTACAAGGAGATCGATGGCCTGGACCTGTTCGACAAGGTGGTGGACATCGACCAGTCACCGATCGGCCGCACCCCGCGTTCGAACCCGGCCACCTACACCGGCCTGTTCACCCCCCTGCGCGAACTGTTCGCACAGGTGCCCGAAGCGCGTGCGCGTGGCTATTCGCCGGGCCGTTTCAGCTTCAACGTGCGCGGTGGCCGCTGCGAAGCCTGCCAGGGCGACGGCCTGATCAAGGTGGAGATGCACTTCCTGCCGGACGTATACGTGCCCTGCGACGTCTGCCATGGCAAGCGCTACAACCGCGAGACGCTGGAGATCCTGTACAAGGGCTTCAACATCAACGACGTGCTGGAAATGACCGTCGAGGATGCACTGAAGCTGTTCGAACCGGTGCCGTCGATCGCACGCAAGCTGGAAACCCTGGTCGACGTCGGCCTGAGCTACATCAAGCTGGGCCAGAGCGCGACCACGCTGTCCGGTGGTGAAGCACAGCGCGTGAAGCTGTCCAAGGAACTGTCGCGCCGCGATACCGGCCGCACCCTGTACATCCTCGACGAACCGACCACCGGCCTGCACTTCCACGACATCGAAGCGCTGCTGGGCGTGCTGCACAAGCTGCGCGACGAAGGCAACACGGTGGTGGTGATCGAGCACAACCTGGACGTGATCAAGACCGCCGACTGGATCGTCGACCTGGGTCCGGAAGGCGGCCACCGCGGTGGCACCATCCTGGTCACCGGCACGCCGGAAGACGTGGCGGCCTGTCCGCAGTCGTATACCGGCCAGTTCCTGGCGCGCATGCTGCCGTCCACCAGCGCGCGCCCGGAACAGCCGGCCGCCGTGGCCAACAAGCCCGACGCCCGCCCGCCACGCAAGGTGAAGCCTGAGAAGCCGGCCAAGGTTGCCAAGAAGGCCGCGGCCGCCAAGAGCACCGGCAAGGCCAGCAAGAGCACATCGAAGAAGAAGGACGCCTGATGAGCAGCGAACACAAGATCCTGGCCCGCATCCCGATCAGCGTGCGCTGGCGTGACATGGACAGCATGGGCCACGTCAACAACGCCAAGTACATTTCCTACCTGGAAGAAGCGCGCGTGCGCTGGATGCTGGGCGTGGACGGCGTATCGATGACCGACCGCATCGCACCGGTGGTGGCCGCGACCAACGTCAATTACCGGCTGCCGATCGTGTGGCCCAACGACATCCTGGTCGAGCTGTTCGTCGAGCGCCTGGGCAACAGCAGCGTGACCATCGGCCACCGCATCGTCGACCAGCAGGACGCGTCGAAGCTGTATTCCGACGGCAACGTGGTGGTGGTGTGGATGGATACGCAGACCGGCAAGAGCGCGCCGCTGCCGGAGGCGATCCGCAGCGCCTCCACTTGACGCGCCCTGGCAGGTGCCGACCTTGGTCGGCACGCTTTGGCTGCAATGAGGTTGCCGGCCAGCGGCCGGCACTACCGATCCCATTCAATGGACTGACATGATCCACCAGACTGAACTGCGCGACCTGCTGCCCGGCATGGTCCCCTTCCCCACCGACGTCTTTCCCGCTGACCAGGCCTGGCTCGGCCAGCACCTGCTGCCGCTGCTGAAGATTGACCTGGGCGTGCTGCGGCCGGAACTGGCCGGCCAGGTGGCGACGATGCTGTGCCCGATCGAGCCGTACGACGGTTGCATCGGCGAGACCACCGAAGAACACCACAACGATTTCACCGGCACCAACTGGATCGCCTTCGAACTGACCGCCGGCAACGAGATGCGCTTCCTCGGCAATGAGGGCTATTTCATCGGCGAGGCGGTGCAGGACAAGGATGCGCAGGAGCACATCGCGCAGATGCGCGACAGCTACGCCAAGGCCCGCGATTACCATGCCGCGCACGGCCGTCTCGCCTGCTACTCGCGCTACGGCAAGGGTGAGGCCAGCGAACGCGACTACCTGGATACGCTGGGCGGACCGATAGGCTTCGGCAACTGGACCGAGACCGCGGAGATTCCCGCGGCCTTCGAACTGGGCTTCACCGACGCTGCCGATGACCCAAACGCTGCGGACGATGCCGAAACGGTGATCATCACCCGCAACGGCAACAAGTTCTTCGCCGTGGCCGGCGTAGCCGGCTACAACTGGTGCGCCACAGGCGCCGATGCGATCGTGATGCTGTACGAGCCGGAGAGCCGCACCGTGCTGTTCTCGTACGACTGGTCGTAAGGCCCTGTGGTAGTGGCCGGGCGGCGGGCGGG